>JALOPB010000010.1 GCA_025454115.1 Desulfobacterales bacterium
CGTTTGCCGTTCTTGTCGATAAAGCTGAAAGGAGGCCCCTGGGTTTGGCAGGCGACCCGCAGCTCACCCCTTTGAGCGATTTCCTCGAGTGTGCCCGCAACTGCCACCGATGCGAACCCGATCACCATCAAAAACGCGATTAACCATTTGACACGTTTCATGATCCCTTCCTCCTCGATTTTAGGTTGGTTGCAGTCCTACTCCATTTCTTCCGTGACGACGATCCCCCTCTCAGCCAGGGCGGCCATGAACGGGGTGTACGGGACATGCAGGGCAGGATTGAGAACGCCCTTCTGGTCGATTTCACCTCCGGCGATCATCTGGGCGACGATACTGGCCGGGAATCCGACGCCCAGGCTCATGCCATAGAGGCCTGATTTCAGGTCGCGTTCGATGACCAATGCGGTCTTCAGGATTTTGGGCCGGCCTCCTTTTATTCCTGAAAAGACATTGTACATGGCGACGACGTCTTTTTCGCCATCCTGGTATTGAAGCTGAGGCTCCAAAAGCTTCACCATGAACTGGTGCGGCGTCACGGCGCAGTCCAGTCCATCTAAAGGCTCATCGGACAGAAGGCCCAGACGTTTCAAGGGCCCCCAGAAAGCAGCCCATCCCGGCCAGCGCAGGAGATAGCGCCCGGCCTCGCGGATTCCGGGCGTCACCCCCAGGAGGTCGGTGTAGAACACGGCGTCCCCGTTCGGCACCGCTTCCATGTCGCCGAGGCCGGGGAACGCGATCGTATGAATCATTTCGGACTCGTGCTGCTGCTCGGCCGGCACCTCTATTTTTTCACCCGCTCGGATGAAAACCGATGCCCGTTTCTGTGAACGCAGCACCATGTCGAAATTCCAGCTGATCTTGTAGTCAAGCGGATTGGTGCACGCCTTTTTTTCCGGGATGCCGCCGCAGTAGGAATTCAGCACGTGCAGCTCGTCGAACTGGCGCACGGCATGCCCGCAGATGACAAGATCGATGCCGGGATCGAGTCCGCATTCCGGCATGAGGCTGACGCCGGCGGCTCGGGCGGCTTCGTGCAGGTGGTGGATGGGTTTGCCGTAGTTTGTGCTGACCAGCGGCACCCTGGCCTCCAAGGCCGCTTCGAAGGCATTGACCATGAACGGCAGCGGCAAGAGATCGATGACTGCGTCGAAACCCTGCTTAAAGAGGGACACCAGTGCTTGCTTTGAGGCCCCATCCACCTGAACCGGTTTGATCTTGGCGATGTCGGTAATCGCCGCCATTCGGTTCCAGTCCTTCAGGCTGTAATCGGCGCAAACAACTTCTTGAACTCGTGTGCTGCGCGCCAAGTCCAAAAGCGCTGCCCTGCCCTGCATACCCAGTCCGCCTAACACCGCTATTCTCATGGAGTCTCCTGATGGGGAGGTAACGATTTAACGGCGGCAGTAAATCGATATTCAGAGCTTTTGTCAACATGGAAATCGGAGCGGAAGGAATAGATTTGAGCAGTCTACAGCGTTAATAAAGGCCGGCATGCCACGGTCTCTTAGGAAGTGGGAAAAACCGCAGTCTGTGAAATTCAAAGACTGACCGTGACGTAATAGCCTTGTTCGCCGCGCTGGATCAGTAGAACAATCGATTTCTTTTGACGGGATTTGACCAGCGCTTTCCTGAATTCCTCGCGGCTGGAAACGCCCGTATCGTCGATCTGGCGAATGACATCTCCCGTTCGCGCGCCGATGCGCGCCAGATAGGAGCCTGTCTTTAGTTCAGAAACAACGACACCCTCCTTGATCGTGACTCGGAAATCTCGACGGGTTTTTGGGGTCAGCTCTTCAACCTTGATCCCGAGCAGACTCCAGGCAAGCTCATCCGCGCGCTCGATGGGAAACTCTTTGGTCTTTAAGTTAATCGTTCGGGTCTGCCCCCCGCGCCAGGTATGGATTTCAAGAGTTTCGCCGGTAGGTACATCTTTTGAGGCCGCCAAATAGTCGTCAAGCCCGGCGATCTTTTTATTCCCGATGGCCAATAGGATATCGCCTTCGCGCAGCCCGGCGCGCTGAGCCGGGCTTTCTGGCTCTATGCTTTTTACCATGACGCCTTTCCGGCCGGGGTAGTTCAGGTAGCGGGCGATTTTTTCATCCAGCTCCTGGACGACCGCGCCGATCCAGGCCTGTTTTACCTCCCCATACTCGATGAGATCGGACACGATGCGCTGGGCCTTGCCGATGGGGATGGCAAAACCGATGCCTTGAGCCTTGGCATAGATGGCGGTGTTGATGCCGATCAGCTCTCCATTGATATTGAGCAGCGGGCCGCCGCTATTGCCTGGATTGATTGAAGCGTCGATCTGAATGAAATCCTGGAACACACGATCGTCGGTGCGGATGCTGCGGTTCAAGGCGCTGATCACGCCGGTGGTGACCGTATGGGAAAAGCCAAATGGGTTACCGATAGCGATTACCGTCTCGCCGATCATAAGGTCATCGCTGTTCCCCATGGCGATGGATGGAAGCTTTTCGCGGGGATCGATTTTTAGAACGGCCAAGTCCGATTCGGTGTCCGCGCCGATGATACGGGCTTCGTATTCACGTTCGTCCTGCAGCACCGCCTTAATAATCCCCGAACGCTGAATGACGTGGGCATTGGTAAGGATCAGCCCTCTTTCGCCATCGATTATCACTCCGGAGCCGAGGCTCGTGCTCTGCTGGCGCCGATCGAACCGCGGATCAAAGAAATCCTTGAAGAACTCGTCGAAGAACGGGCTTCCGAAACCCGAAAACGGGTTGGCGCGGGCGCGGGCTTCAAAAGCCGTACTGATATTGACTACGGCCGGGCTGACTTTGCGCACGGCTCTCACCACGGCACTCTCGCGCAAATTGTCGGGCGCGGCTTCAACTGCGATGGACTGAAGCAATAGACATATCAACAAACAGACGCAATACCGGTTGCGGCGACTTAACCAACGAATGGGGATTCTTGATTTTAAATTTGGCTTTTTCATCGATCTGGGATAGATACATAAATTTTTCACATTATACATATCACTCCCACTAACAGCAACCTTACAATACGTTTATGGAAAAAACCTTCGACTTTCTGGCCTCAATAGAAAAGCCGAGCCGATACCTGGGCTCCGAAATCAACACCATCCGCAAGAGCGTAAATGAAACGAGGTTGCGCGTGGTACTGGCTTTTCCAGATCTTTATGAAATCGGCACGTCTCATTTCGGCCTTCAGATCCTTTATCATATTCTAAACAGCCAGCCGGATGTCGCCGCCGAACGGGTATTTGCACCGGCTCCGGATATGGAGGCGTATCTCCGCCATTCGGACCGGCCTCTTTTTTCTCTGGAGTCTCATACTCCACTGAACCAGTTCGACATCATCGGCTTCAGCCTCCTGTATGAGCTGAATTACACGAACATGCTTACCATGCTTGAGCTTTCAGGCATTCCCTGGCTGGCGTCCGAACGAGACTCATCCCATCCGATCGTAATCGCCGGCGGGCCCTGCACCTGCAATCCCGAGCCAGTGGCCGAATTCTTTGATGCCATGGTTGTGGGCGATGGAGAGGCCGTGGCGGTCGAGCTGGTGCGTGCATGGTTCGAATGGAAACAATCCGGTGCCCGCGACCGTCAGGCACTTCTGGAACGTTGGTGCGTCATTGAAGGCGTGTATGTCCCTGCGTTTTTCGAAGCGCGCTATGATGCTTCCGGGCTACAGACGGTAATTCCGCGGTTTGATAGCTATCCGACCGTCAGGCGGGCAATAGCCGCAGACCTGGATAATGCGCCATTCCCGGATCACCCGGTGATTCCCTTTGGAAAACCGGTTCACGACCGGCTGCGGATCGAAGTTTCGCGCGGATGCACGCGCGGGTGCCGGTTCTGCCAAGCAGGAATGATTTACCGTCCGGTGCGGGAACGTTCGCCGGGACAAGTCTTTGATCTGGCCGTACAAGCCCTGGGCACCACGGGCTATGAGGACGTCTCGCTGCTGTCACTCAGCACGAGCGACTATTGCTGCATCGTTCCCCTGATACAGCAGTTGATGGGCCGCTATGCCTCCGAACGGGTGGCGGTTTCGCTTCCGTCGCTGAGGGCTGGCACCCTGTCTCCCGACCTAATGGATCTTATCCGACAGGTTCGTAAGACCGGCTTCACGATCGCTCCAGAGGCCGGAAGCCAGCGACTTAGGGACGTAATCAACAAGAACATCAGCGAAACCGAAATTATCGAAACGGTGGGGAGCGCATTCCGGATGGGGTGGCAGCTGGTCAAGCTTTACTTCATGATCGGCTTACCTACCGAAAGCGATGAAGATCTTAATGCCATTGTGGATCTTGCATTTCGCCTGCGCAAGCTCAAGGGGCCGGCCGGCCGTAGGGGCCAGATCAATATCAGCGTGGCCACCTTCATTCCCAAACCCCATACTCCGTTTCAGTGGGCGGCTCAACTATCGCTGGCTGAGTCTCGCGATCGGCTCCGGTGGCTTCAGGAAAGACTGAAATCCGCCGCCATCGATTTCAAATGGCAGAACCCGGAGATGAGCCGGCTGGAGGGAATCTGGGCCAGAGGCGACCGCCGGCTCGGGCCGGTTTTGCAGGCTGCGCATCGCCGTGGATGCCGATTCGACGGATGGAGCGACCATCTGAATATTAAAGCATGGATGGAGGCGTTTGCCGATGCAGGGGTTGACCCGGGCTTCTACCTGACCCGGACGCGAGACATCCGGGAGCCGCTTCCCTGGGATCATATCGACATTCTCGTCGATAAGGGGTTCCTGGCTGCCGAATGGGAAAAAGCCCTTGCCGAATCCGGTTTGACTGACGACTGCCGTTTCGGAGCGTGTAATGCCTGCGGAGTCTGCGATTTCAAGGCGATCGCTCCCCGCGTTCATTCCCAAATGTCGCTGCAAGGGGGTGCGGCTGGTCATCCTACCGGAATGCGCACAGGCCCCTATCGAAAACTTCAGGTTTCCTATTCAAAGCTCGGTCCAGCACGCTTTTTCGGGCATCTGGAGTTGGTCAATATTTTTTTCAGAGCGCTGCGGCGCGCCGGGATCCCTTTAAAATACTCTGAGGGCTTTCACCCGAAGCCCAAGGTGGCCTTTGACAATCCGCTCCCCACCGGAATGGAGAGCGAAGACGAGCGAATGATCATTAGCGTTGCTGAGGGGGTGACTCCTGCCGCGTTGTTGAGTAGATTGAATGCTCAGCTTCCTGAAGGTTTGCATGTTCATACCTGTAGCGAAGACATTCAGGATCAGCCCACGCACTGCACGTTCCGGGTTTTCTGGGGGAAGAATCCTCTCGAGGAACTGACTCCCTCTTTGAACCTGCTTGATTACGATCAGGATCTGGTAATCGTATCCCCCAAAGGAAAGTTGAAAAAGATAGCATTAAGAGATATCCTGTTGGATGTTCGGCAGGCGGATTTCAACAGCCTGGACATGGTCCTGGGATGTGAACCTGGTAAAACCGTTCGTGCAACGGAAGTGCTTAAGCAGGCTTTCGGGCTCACCGAAGAAGGGGTGAAGACAGTCGGCATTCGCAAGCTCAAAATGACGGCCACGGTTGAGGCTAAAAAATATTAGGATTTTTGATATGTATAAACAGCTAATCATCAACGTTAACGAACATGAAACACGGGTTGCGCTGCTGGAAGACGGGACCATCGTGGAGCTTCATGTGGACCGTGGTGATGATTCCGATATTGCCGGCAACATATATAAAGGAAAAGTTATTAGAGTGCTGCCCGGCATGCAGGCGGCATTCGTTGACATCGGCCTGAACCAAGCTGCTTTTATTTATGTTGATGACGTATATAGAAATAATTTCAAGGATATAGAAAATTTTTTCGCCTTGCGATCCGAAGATTCGGAAACCCCTCCGGATGAGGAAATACTTCCCCTTCCGCATCAAAAACGTGATTTTCTGATCGAAGAGCTGCTGGTGGAGGGCCAGGAAGTGCTCGTCCAGGTGGCAAAGTCCCCCATGGGAACCAAGGGCGCTCGGATTTCATCGCACATATCCATTCCGGGTCGGTTCCTGGTCGTAATGCCGTCATCCAGCCACATCGGAATCTCGCGGCGTATCGAAGATGAGACAGAACGTGCCCGCCTCAAGCGGCTGGTGCATGATTTGCGCAAGGATAACTTCGGATATATCATTCGTACAGCGGCTGAGGGAGAAACCGAAGAGAAAATCGTTTATGAGATGGGGTTCCTGACCAATCTTTGGGAGAATATCCAACGGAAGTTTTCAACCGCCCCCACCCCCTCGATGATCTATCAAGATCTTTCAATTAGCTTGCGGGCGGTGCGGGATTTGCTCATCCATGAGGTTGAAAAGCTTGTTATCGATTCAAGGCCCACATATGAGGCTGTGCTTTCTTTCTTAGACACCTATATGCCGAGTCTTAAAGAAAACGTCATCTTGTACGACGGACCAGAACCCGTATTCGACGCCTACAACCTGGAAGGTGACGTTTCAAGAGCGTTGAAGCGCAAAGTTTGGCTTAAATCAGGTGGTTATATTCTTATCGAGCATACTGAAGCACTCACTGCCGTAGATGTCAATACCGGCCGGTATGTTGGCAAACACAATCTTGAAGAGACCATTCTGAAGACTAATCTGGAGGCGGTAAAAGAGATCGCCTACCAGATACGTCTGCGCGACATCGGCGGCATTATAATAATTGATTTTATCGATATGGAGAAGAAATCCAATCAGGAGAGGGTGTTTACCGCTTTCAGGGAAGCGCTGAAGCGCGACAAGAGCAAAACCCATGTCCTTCCCATGTCGGAAATGGGACTGATCCAGATGACCCGCAAGCGCACCCGCGAGCCGCTGACTCGCATTTTATGTGAGCCCTGCTTTTATTGCGACGGAGAAGGCTACATTGTTTCGCGCCAGTCTGTATGCTACCACGTCTACCGCGAGATCCTGCGCAATTCAGGTGACGTTCTCGGCCACCGGGTAGCCATCCGGGCAAACCCCCAAGTAGCGGAGTTCCTGCACCGGGAGGAGAACCATCTCATTGCCAACCTAGAACGGATTCTGGGCAAGCAGATTGTCATCTACCCCGAGCCCCAGTATCATATGGAGCAGTTTGACATATTTGAAATCCTGGAGAACTGAACCTCAGCCACCCGCCAAGAGGATCTGGTTTTAGCGATCGTATAATTCTTGACATACTTAATCTACTGTGATTTATTTCAAAAGTTTTATATCAGGGAGCTGTGGGACAGAAGCTGTTTCCGGCTTCATGGCCGTTTTATTGAATTCACTAAGGATGTGCGATTATGAAAAGACCATTTCAACCCAGCAGACTGCGTCGAGTCAGAAATCATGGCTTTAGGAAGCGTATGGCCACAAAGAGCGGCCGCAAAGTGTTAAGCCGTCGGCGCGCTAAGGGAAGGGTCCGCCTTGCAGGCTGATTTATTGTCAGTGAATCGGATTTCGCCCATTCAGAGAAGAGGATAGTTGCGTTTCTTCTTTAAAAAGTCTGATCGTCTCTTAAAGCGTTCCGAGTTTATTGAATTATCAGAATCGGGACGACGGCTAACCACCCGATTATTTATCGGGTTAGCCGCGCCGGCTGAAAGCGGGCGTTCGCGGATCGGTATCACCGTGAGCCGCAAAGTTGGAGGGGCGATACAGCGCAATCGGATCAAGCGATTGGCAAGAGAAGCTTTTCGACTGAATAGACACCTTCTTGCCAGTCCTTTGAACATCAGTCTGATTGCTCGCAGGGCCGCCGCCGAACAGCCCAACCGGGCCGTCGCTCAGGCGCTGAAGGATATTTACGATATGCTGCCGAGGCAACTTGAATATTAAACGGTTGTTGACCCTTTTTTTTCTTGCGTTGATAAAAACGTATCAATTTCTCCTTTCTCCGGTTCTGGGTCCCACGTGCCGTTTCTATCCTTCCTGCTCTGAATATGCCTATCAAGCGATCGCGCGTTATGGACCGGCAAGAGGCTCTTTGTATGCTGTCAAGCGTTTGCTGCGATGTCACCCCTTCCAGCACGGAGGAGTGGATCCAGTCCCCTGATCGTATGTCCGGCGCAATTGGGGTAAACGCAATCGCCGAATGCCAGTTTCAATGCCTATAAGAAGGTTATCCGAAGTATAGCTCTCTAGGAGATCGATATGGATCAAATGCGGCTGCTCTTGGCTCTTGTGCTCTCATTTCTGGTTTTCATGCTTTGGAATGTTTTCTTTGGCCAGGAAGCTAAGCAAAAACCTGCGCCGCAACTTCAGCAGGAAGCCCAAAGGGAGGACAAAGGCGAATCGGTCGCTCCTGCGCCAGTCCTGCCTAAAGAGTCCAAACCGATATTGGAAAGCACAGGGGCTGTTAAACCAGCGAGGCCATCTCGTCAGATCACCGTTGAAACCCCGCTTTACAAAGCCATACTTTCCGAGAAAGGCGCCGGGATCAACGGATTCATTCTGAAACAATTTCGGGCTGCAGCAGCAGCAGACTCGCCCTTGATGAACCTTTTTCCTGATAACGGCGCGGTGGATGGTTTGATCGTAGGGTTGTCCAGCAAGGGGCCTGGTGCTTTTGAAAACGAACCGTTTCGAGCCAATCTTGACAGCGATCAACTAAGCCTTACCGACGGAACTAGAGAAATCGTTTTTCGCTCAATAACTGAAAGCGGTATACAGATCGAAAATGTATACCGGTTCGCTGCAGACTCATATGCCATCGGTTTTGAAGTCCGTTTAACGAATAATACCGACCAGCCTCTAAAAGACAGCCTTACGGTAGCGCTTCGCAATTGGTTTCCCAATAAAAAGAATTCTCAGGCTTTTGAAGGTCCCAGTGCACTTGTCAATCAAAAAATCGAACAGATTCCCATTGATGAAATCGAGAAAAAGGGGCACCTGAACGGCCATGTCAGTTGGATGGCCCTGGAGTCTCGTTATTTTGCAACAAGTCTAGTGCCCCTCAAAGATCAAGAAGCTTCGGTTCGTTTTGCGGCGTTTCCCGGCAATATCGTGGAAGCTCAATATGCCGAGCCCGAGCAGACGTTTGCTCCGCGGAGCCGTAATATATTCGAATATCAGCTGTTTTTCGGACCTAAGAGCATGAATGCCCTCAGGCAGGCAGGTCATGAGTTGTCGCGACTTATCGATTTCGGAACGTTCGATGTCCTTGCTAAGCCCTGTTTGTGGTTGATGAATTATCTCTATACAATCATCCCAAATTATGGCGTGGCTATAATCATTCTAACGCTGCTCAGCAAAATCCTCCTTTGGCCGCTTGGCACCAAGAGCTACAAATCCATGAGCCAAATGAAAAAACTGCAGCCGCTGATCCAGGAACTTCGAGTAAAATACAAGAACGACCGGAAAAAAATGAACGAAGAGATCATGCGCCTCCACCGAACCTACAATATCAATCCGCTAGGCGGTTGTTTACCCATGCTGGTGCAGATTCCGGTCTTCTTTGCGCTCTATCGCATGCTTGACCAGGCGATTGAATTGCGCCATGCTCATTTTATCTGGTGGATTAACGATCTTTCCGCCCCAGACCGGCTTTTTAATTTCGATTTTTCCATTCCTTTTATGGAACCGCCGTATGGAATTCCGGTCCTTACCCTTGTCATGGGCGCGACCATGTTCTGGCAGCAGAAGATGACGCCGCCTGCTGGCGACCCGGCTCAGGCAAAGATGATGTTGCTGATGCCGGTGGTCTTCACATTTATTTTTATAAATTTTTCCGCCGGGTTGGTTCTTTACTGGCTGGTCAACAACGTTCTTTCCATCGGTCAGCAATATTATACTCAGAAAAAATTTGGATAATCGGCTAAGCCGCCACTGGCCGTATTTGCCATCCACTAGGCGGGCGGATGGATGTTGGTTTTATGGTTAAATCTACGATCGCCGCTGTGGCTTCTCCTGCCGGCATCGGCGGCATCGGTATCATTAGAATATCCGGTCCCCGGTCCATTTCTATCGCCTCACGCATTTTCCAGCCTGCCGTGAAGACAGGCAAAGGCCAGCTTAACCCTATCATATTGGTTTCACACCGGATTTATTATGGGCATATTTGCGACGATCGGAACGGCCAGCACCTCGACGAGGTTTTGCTGGCTGTGATGAGAGCCCCGCGAAGCTACACGCGTGAAGACGTTGTAGAGATCAACTGTCATGGGGGGCCGGCGGCGATTCGATCCGTTTTGGACTTGGTTTTGCGCCAAGGAGCACGCTTGGCCGACCCCGGGGAGTTCACTAGGCGGGCCTTTCTTAACGGCCGTATCGATCTCACGCAGGCCGAGGCAGTGATCGATATCATCAATGCCCGCACTCAGGAAGCCTTGAAGGTTGCTGCGCTATTGACTTTCCTGATGAGGTGGATACCAAAGAAGGGCCTCCCGGTTACGACCAAGCTCAAAGCCTCAGGAAAAACGCCATAATGCCGCTGGCGCAGTTTCTCCAAAATTATCATGAGGGCAGAGCGATCCGAGAAGGTTTTACCGTGGCCATTGTCGGCCGTCCGAACGTGGGCAAATCCAGCCTGATGAATCGACTGCTCCTGAGTGAGCGGGCGATTGTAACACCG
The DNA here is from genome assembly GCA_025454115.1 of Desulfobacterales bacterium. Taxonomy (GTDB): domain Bacteria; phylum Desulfobacterota; class Desulfobacteria; order Desulfobacterales; family SpSt-501; genus SpSt-501. The sequence goes on from JALOPB010000010.1 coordinate 10,536, forward strand.
TACCCTGGGACCACCCGGGATGCCATTGAGGATGAGCTGGTGATCCAGGGAATGGCGATCAATCTTTGGGATACAGCTGGCCTGCACGAATCGGCGGATCCGGTTGAGACCATCGGAATGCAAAAAACCTTCGCGGAAGACGTCTCGATTTATCAAAAAATCGCTTCTAAACCGATCGTGCTTGTTTTAAACAAGGTCGACTTGACCGATGAATGCTCGGACCCGAATACAATCCCTGATGATTGGGTTGAAACTTACCGAACGTCGGTATCCGCACTAACTGGACAAGGGATCGAAGCGCTTCGTGAAACGATTCTAAATTCTGCCAGGGGAGAAGGTTGTTCTCATAAAGCACCGGAGATCATCCCCAATCTTAGGCAGAAAATCCTTATAGAAAGCTGCCTGCACTCTGCAGAAGCTGCCGCCGCGGGACTTGAAAACTGCGATTCTCCGGAGCTGGTCGACATCCATATCCGGCAGGCGCTTGATTACGCAGATGAAATCTTGGGGATTGGCGTCAGGACCGAAATTGTCGACAGCATTTTCAGTCAATTTTGCATCGGCAAATAGATCAACTTATGTTTAGATTTTGTTTCACGTGAAACATTAAGACTTGGTCCTGAACCGCAGTATGCGTAGGTTTCACGTGAAACATCAGCATTCCATCGTAATCTATACGGATCGGTGTCTATGCAGGCTTCCATCAGCTCATTCCTGGCCGACTGGTAGCATGCTGGCTGGCCGAACCTAAAGGCAGGTGAAACATGGATTTTGATTTCGGGCCCTATTTCGCGAAGTATGAAAAGCTTGTTGCTGCGGCCGATGCTGCATTTGAACGTGTAAAACAGGCGCATGCAGAATGTGTAAAATGCGCGGAAGGGTGTGCTGATTGTTGCCATGCTGTCTTCGATCTCACGTTGATCGAGGCGCTTTACATCAATCATCGGTTCAATCAAGAATTTAAATGCCCTGAAAGTGTCGACCTTGAGGAAAAAGCCAATAAAACCGACCGGCTTATGGCCAAGATCAAACGCCGTGCGCAAGAGGATCTTCTATCGGGAAAACCAGAGGCGGACATCTTGGCAGACCTTGCAAGAGAGCGCGTGCGCTGCCCCCTGTTGAACACGACGGATCTCTGTGCACTGTACCGGTATCGCCCGCTGACATGTCGATTCTATGGGATTCCCACAGCTATCGGCAGCGGCGGGTATACCTGTGGGTTGTCCGGATTCAAAGAAGGAGAAACCTATCCTACCGTTAATTTGGATGCTATCCACGCCCGACTGCAGGAGATTTCGGCCGAATTGATCCGGGACCTGCAATCGCGCTTTATAAAGCTGGCAGATATTCTGGTTCCTCTGTCCACCGCACTAATTACCGAGTATGATGAAGCCTATTTTGGCTTGAAGGAGACTTTGCCGGATGACCTGCCCCCGAAGCAGCGGAGGTCCAGGAGGCACCCATGAGCGAGTTTTCACCCGAAGAGGCTGCGCGCCGCAAAAAAGCGGTTTTTGACAACATGTCGCCCCGACGCCAGAAACATATACTGAAACGGGGTTACGACAGGTGGGACCCTTTCGAGGAGCCTAAAGATCCCATCGATATCCGTAAAGACAAAACCAAGCGAACCACTCAAGACCTCGTACGCGAATTTCTGCAGACCCGCACCGGCGAGGAGCGGAATAACGCTTACAATAGGGGTGTTCTGGAGATTGCCCTGGGGATTGTCAACGGAGATGATCGTTTTCGAGGAATGTACGAGTTCGCCTGCTGGTACCGCGAACTTCTTCTCAAGGATGGGTATTGTCAGACCACGACTTGATGTAGTTTTCCCATTCCATCGGCAACAGCTGCTTCTTAGCGTTATTGCACTCCTTGCAACAAGTCGTCACGTTGCCCTTTGTTGTTTTGCCGCCGCGCGAGATCGGGATAATATGGTCCATGGTTAGTTCCCGCGAAGAAAATTTTCGACCGCAATAAAGGCATACCCCCTTGGCGAGCTTGCGTTTCCACCACTGGCTGTTTCGCAGCTCTCGGGCTTTTCCGCGCTCGCGTTTGAGATCGGCATCTTCCGGAGCAGTTAAATAAATTTTTGTCATTTTCATTTTGTTCTATTCGAAAGATGATCATTTAAAAATCTGAATAAAACTGAGTAGGTTAAACATCAATAGCTTTAAGCCAGCGCTTGATCGCTTTTTTCAGCATGCGGTAATAATGCTCAGAGCCGCCTAACCCTACTCTTCCAAAGAAATAGTTGATCTCAAGCAGAAGCGGGCGCGGAGTGGATCCGTCTTCAGCGAAAATTAAATCAAATCCCGCCAAATTGATACCAGTGCAGCGGCAGAAATCGGAAACCATATTCTCTGCCTTCCTTTTTAATCCGGTATCCCCAACTGAATCTAATTTTGCGCCTTTTGAGAGGTTGACGGTTTGAAAAACATTTCTTTCTTCGCAAATGCGCCAGTACGATAATATGCGATCGCCAATAACGACCACTCGCAAGGAACGGTTGCCCGACGGAATGTGCTTTTGCAGAAGAAAACCAAATTGCCCGGATGCCTCATAGCAGGCGGTACGATCAAGAAGCTGGTCCAGTTCAATTAAAGATCGTGCAAAAAAAACGGTTTCACCCTCCCCTCCCCAGTCAAACTTGAAAACCAGCGGCAGGTTTGGAGAACCCGAGCCAGGATAGCGGCGCTTGAATTCGGCTAGGCTTTGGAAAACCTGGGTAGGTGGATGTGATATCGATTTTTCCATAAAAAGCCTAATCTGGCCAATTTTACCAGGATAACGAAATCGGGCATCATAATTAGGGAAAACATTCGGACAATTATCTCGAGCCATGAAATAAAGCTGCCGCTGACAGCCTTGAGGTAAAACCACCGCGCTGGCCTTTAGGATAGCGGAAAGATCGGAAGGACCTGGCTCCCGGCTAGCGCAGAGGATGTTGCGATCTCCCCTAAAAAGCGGGTGAAAAGAGACGATCATTGAGTCAATTCTTTTCTGAGAGAAAATTATTTCATAATAAAGCCATAGCTCTTTTTATATGGCTGCGGCTATCGTTTTCAAATAAAAAGCAAGCGATGTGATTGAATGGATGGCGGGTTAGCCGTATCATATTCAGTAGTGAACTTCCATCCAGTAAGCAATGCCTAACTTAGGCGCCTTTTCGGTCAACTGTTCGATACGGCCCGTTGAGGAGCTCATATACTTTCTTTCAAGAGGATTTTTGGGATTATTGCCGATTTGAAGAATCGAAGGAGCCTGTAAGTTCCCTATGAATTCAATCCCAGAGGGAGCCAGCTCTTCAGCGACTCCATTTTCATCCCAATCAATTTTTACTAAATCCTTTTCGTTAATGTCACGATCTCCGGAAATATCAAATACGGCACCTCCAGCGGTTCCACCGGTAAAAGCGTTGAGTTCCATGAAGATGGAAAGACCACCAGGGCCGCAGGGATCCTTGCTGGGTGTGAAGCCGATTGCGATGAGGTTCCCATTGCGAATAATGACATCGCTGATGACCCGTTCGCCTGAATTTAGATCAAAATAATAGCCAACGTCATTATCGGTTGAATCGGAAGGATTAGGCTTTTGCCGGCTTGCATGATCAGCGTCAGATTTGGTCTCCCAAACGGGTTTTGAGCCGCCGAGTACCCTGATGCGATTTTCGACCCCACCACGCTGCACAGTAACCATTCTCTGTTCTTGTCGGAGTAGTTTGACCGTGTTCGGCTGATTGCTCAGCTGAGGAGAACTGCCTCTATTGAAGGTTCCAATATACTCTGAGTCGTCATCATCACTCCATTTTTTTGTTTTCAAGGTATAGACTCGGTCACCATAATCCCATATTCCGTAGACTGACTGAACCGAATTGTCGTCGAAGTCGCTGTCTCCAATAAATTTTCCGGAGGCAAAGCAAACAATGAAGCCATGCTTAACCGGATGATACATCACATCGGGTCGAATAGTGATCGGTTGGATCGAACCCGATGGCCCTCTGGCCTGGAACAGGGGCTGAGGTGCTGAGTCCTGGTGGTAAGCGACCTTCCATTGACCGGCATTCTTATCGCTTAAATCAAATTTCCAGAGTTTTCCTTGAAGGTCTCCAGCGTAGACGAAATCTACCGTGCCATCATAAGTCGCATCAATGGCTACCGGACTGGAAAGGCCGTTTTCCGGACCCATGTCGGCATCGATCTTTTTGATCAATTCACCGGTTGCAGGATTTATGATGTAGAGCGCTGATTTGCCGCTTTCGCTGTTGTAGCCGTTTCCAAAGATCACTACCCAGGGATAGATGCTGCTGTTCGATTTCACAATCAGCGGCTTACTGAAAGAGTACCCTATGTCTGAATCAGCGGATTTTGGAAACTCCCAAAGAACCCGGGAGGATAATTCCGCCTCTGTCGATATTGCTTTGGCGCCGGTGATATCTAAGCTGAAATATCCCTTGCCTCCCTTGCCTAACCCACTGACAAGCAACGTTTTATGCCCAACGCCGCCTAGTATCCCCTCTCCTTTCTTGATGCTGGGAGTAAGGTCTACGTAGAATTTGTGTTTATAGTCAGGATCTGCCAACAATTGTAAATTTTCAAAAACCAGATTGGGGACATGGGCAAATCGCTCTTGTCCGGTTTCGGCGTTGAAAGCATGCAACATGCCGTCATTGGCCCCACAGTAAACCAGCCCTTCTTCAAAAACGGGGGCTGAGTTAACGATATCCCCCAATTTCTTGGAACGGGAACGCCAGCCGTTCACATTCCCACCTCGCAAGTATTTCACTTTAGTTGAGGGATCGGGTCCAAGCGCCGTCCGCTGGCTTTCGGTAAGAAAACTCTCGCTGAAGGGGGTTCCGCAGGTGCCGTTAAATGTACTGATCAGCCGTTTATCCCATTCTATGCCTTGGAGTTGCTGAGCGGCCGACCATTTTGGATCGGCAATGATGTCGCCACTCACGGGATCAAGGCGAAATGCTCGCAGGTCTCCAGTCCATTCATTATCCTTATTACTGTAGCTTGCCTGATAAATGTACGTGCTACTGCGGATTTTTCCGTACAGGGAATCACCGTTTACTGTGACAGAAGACGCTGATCCCGCCAGTATTTCCGATATTGCCTCCATCAAATCCCTAATCGCAACTGCTAAATCCTGTGGGTTGGCTGCACTTAGAAATCTGCCCCTGCCGTTTACCGTGGCATGCCAGAGATCATCAATAGTTTGCGGTGACCGGTCAGTTTTAACTTCAGTCCAAACGATCCGCTTTCCAGTCGATTTATGTTGAAAGGATGGATCGTAATCCTCGGGATTCAGGCTACCACTGACCCCAAAGGAGACGGCATAAGTTGCCATATGCTGATGAGCGGCTTTGTCGTATCTATTGACGGGGACTAAATTAGGAAGCTTGCTGAGATCGTTCGCGTAGTAATACATGGCAATATCTGCTAGGCTGTAAGAATACGAATCGGCATAAGGTTCTCCCTTATCGCCGTCGGCATTGCCTACATAAGTTGGTTTGTGCGATAGATCACTATAGTATCCATCTGTTAGAACCACGGCGAACGACTGCTGACAGCCGGCACCTTCTCCCTGGCTTATATAGGGGGTTGGACCCGTTGTTCCGGCCAAAACTCCGGTGTTTTCCATGTAGTAGCGGCCGACCGTGTCGAGTCCCTCTTTAAGTGGCGTACCGCCTTCAGATTGGTATTTATAAAGCTTTTCGACGAGGAAATTTGTGTTGTCAACGATGGTAGCCCCCTGAGTAATCCGGATCGGCTCTAAGGGGCAGATGATGCGCCGATTAATTCCATAAATCCCTATTCGCACTTCTGATAAGGTCTGGAGCACACTGGCAATAGCGTTTTTTGATACGAACTCCCTTCGACGATGATAGGTAAACCAATTGGCAAAATTTTGCCGCTCCTGGCTGTATGTTCGCCCAGTCACCACATCCAATGGAGGAGCATTGTCTATGCTGAGGGCACTCACTTTTTCCGCCAGCCCGGTGCCGGTGACCTTTACCGCATAGTGCTTTATAGCCGATTCGGTTTTGTCAATAACGACCAGGTATGGCTGGTCTCTTGATACTGAATAGACGTAGTAGTGGCAATGAGGGATGTTAACACCACTTAAATTTAATGAAGCCTCATCCAGTGAAAATCTAAGCCCATTGAGGGCGGTTGGATGGCTTTTTGGCTCATAAGGATCCGCATTCGTTAATACCTCGTTGCTGTAGCTGGGCCACGGCGCATAATCAATATTGGGATTGTAGTACATGACATTTACAGAATACCACTGAGATTTCCAGTACTTCCTGCCTTCTGATCCGGCGTACCAATCAGGGTGATCAGTCGTTTTATAAACATTGTCGCCGATATCATCGAAAATATAACAAAAGCCCCTTTGATCAGGGGAGGTAAGCGGGTTAGGAAAACTTCCATCATACCCGCCGCGCACCAGGACATCAAAATTCATGCTTCCTGAATCATCCAGCACAAACATGATGTTGGCTGGCGGTGGGAGTATGCGTGTGAACATCGGGATATCAGAAAGTTCGATTCCCGAGACGATGATTGGCGAAAGCGTAAACAATAATTCTGCCGCTACTAATAGAAAGGTATTTTTAATATGTTGATATTTAATTCTTTTTTGAAAATACCGTTGTGCGGGGATAGCTTTACCCATATGGCATCGCTCTCCGTTGCCTGTGATCGCGCACGGTTTCATCTAATAAGCCGCTTGGTAGCCCATTTTGATGACCGATGTGCCATTCCAGGTGCATCGCCCATAAACAGCTATGGAGTGAACCGTCGCCTGGTCCATGTTTATTGAGAATCCCTTAGCTATACCCTCGTGTCCGATGATGAAAAGGGTGTGGTTCGAATCAACAAGAGATGGTTCGGGAACAACCGTATCGCCGTTGGCGGCCGTATTGTCCCAATATTCTCTTAGGCTGTCCATGTTCAGCTCTCCGGTTGCCATCTCCATCCATGGTTGGAGGTTTTCCCGCAGGTTTCCATATTGGGTCAAATGGTCGGCTGCCTCTAGTGCCGCCCCTTCCGCTAGATAGAAGTTGCGTCGATAAATCACATCGTTTCGCGCCATAGAAATTTCAGTGTTGGCTACGCGCGAGGCTGAAATGCTTATAACGGTAAGCAGTGTCAAAATGACCAGGGCGCCAATGATAGCTAAATATCCGTTTTCATTTCTTAGCGATGATAGATGAAGCATTGAGCAGATGCTCCGTTTGGGATCAGCGAGAGGTTATAAGCCGATATTACGAAGGCGAACCCGCGATGAATGGGTCCGTGTCACTATTTTATTTAAACCCGCTGGCTCTTCTATTGTGAGCGTAAAAATTACTGCCCGAATTCGGTCTCTTTCTTGGTTTGCAGTGACTTCATTGTTCTTATCGTCCAAGAAAGTGAAAAGCGGGGTCCCATTTGGGTTAGGGGCCACACGGTCGATTAAGTTCACACAGGTTTCCCGGTCCGGGTCGCTTTCATAGAAGCAGCGTCGCAAGCTCCGGCGTTCGCTGTCGTACTGGTAGGTCACCTCTTCGGACTGGTCGTCCAAATCCCCATCCGGCGATGGTCTGATGCACCCGGATGAATTAATAGGCTGATCGCAGCGGTCCGCAGTGAAACGCAACTTGGAGCCAGCTGGTGAGATTTCTTCAATTCTGGCGCCGGCGGTTTTATGTGGGTCGAGACCAGCCATGCGAAGATCATGTAAAACGTATTCAACACCGGCCCGAGCAGAGTGTTGAGCCCCAGCGGCGGCATTTTGTGCTACGGACGAGCGGGTTAGGGTCATAAAGAATGCTACCATCATTCCAAAGACTAAGGACGTTAGCCCCATAGCGATCAACAGTTCGGCCAGAGTAAAACCGCAGTCGGAACGAGCGCGACTCGAAAGCCAGGTATTCATGTGCCGTCGCCTCTCGTAATGGTGGCCAACTCAATCATCCGATTCACGCCCAAGCGATGCCAACGAACCATCACGCGGATGCGTCGGGCCGAGTCATAGCCGATGGGGTCATCAATTACCCAGCTGCGGTTGAATATACCGCCGCTGTTGCCATACTCGTCGATAGGGTTGTTTGCATCGGAATAGGCTCCAACAGCTAACTCCGGAACCGATTCCTCTTTCAAATTCTCCAGAGTTTCCGCCGCTAACATGGTTGCTTGGGTCAGAATGTTTCCAGCGGTATTGTTTCCAGTGGTGGATAAAATCAAGGTCCCCACGGCTACAAACCCTATAGAAAAAATGGCGACTGCAATCATGACTTCAGCCAGGAGGTATCCACCGGGCTTCCGTGACAATATAGAAAGGGCTTTAAGCGAAATTCTTTGAAATAAAATTGGTTTCACTTTAAGTTCTCCGTCCGAATTTTGCCGATCGAGCTGATGACGATTTTTCTGCTTTTTTTCGAAGTGTTGCTAACAACCAAAGTGCCCGGAGTGGCGCCACCTCTAGATGTAAACGCCAGTTGGTGATTGTTGAGGGTATAATCTGGATGGGACGAGTCGATTCGGATTTCAGGCGGCAGAGTTTCCTGTTTCAGGGCGATCGTTTGGCCATCCGAATTCATATATGTTATTTGATACTGGTTTTCTGCCGGCTCGAACTCTACAGCAACAGTAGTGTTGTGCTTGGCGGCAAGGGTTTTAGCGGCCTGCAAATCACCCAACAGCTCGTTGATCGTTCCTTGCAGGCGCATGCCAGCCCGCCATGAAAGGAGATTCGGAACGACCGCGGCCGCTGTTATGGAGAGGATAAAAAGCACTATCACGGCCTCCATCAGCGAAAAACCTCGGTTGGCTCGGCTGCGGTTCTGGCTGCCAAAGGCATATGAAGGGCTGAGACGTAACGAGCAGGGGCCATTTAGAAGGTGCTTACCAATATATAGTGGAAGCGATTCCAGCATATACATATGGCTTGGCGTTACTGTTTAGTCGAAAGCTGACTATTATGACCTGTTCAGGACAGGGTCGCCAAAATCAAAGTAAGCAGTCGGGTCTTCAGCAATATCTATTCCATTGTTTATTAATTTAAAATATACGTAGTTAAATTAGATAGTTGTTGTTAAATTTGCTTTTTAAATCGAGTAGTTGATATTTCTTAGATTACTTATCTTCAGCGGTAATATCTAACGAAAATATGAAAATGATGTCATAAAAACAAATGGTTGCCGATGCTTCTTGATCTGTTCATTTATTGTTCCCAAAGAAAGCCGAAAAAAAACAGCTGCCCATGTAAGCGATATGGATGCCTGTGGCGACTAATAGGCCATGATGCTAAGCTATGCAGCGGAATCGGACTGGTGACAGGTCAGATGTATGCTTGGAAACACGGGAAGATTCTACTTGACGCGGTCTATAGACGTGATATATTGCCCTTCCAAATTCGCTGGGGTGGAGCTTGCGGGCAACGGATGAGCAGGGTACTATTCTCTGCTTATTGCTTTTTGGGACAATGAAAATCCGTAGGCAACAACCAAAAGGAAGCTGAAAATTTACCGATAAGAGAAGTAAAAAAGGTAGACAATTTGCTCATTGGGGTGGCCTTCAACGTGAGGCCATTTTTTTTGGATCCTCAAAATCGAGCAAAGTAAAATCAAGATGGCTAGAAATTACTAGCCAGGGAGAACATCAACACCATGCGTAAGACCATGTGGGGCATTTTAATCATTACCTGCGCGTTCAACATCGCCTTGTGGTCCGTGTTTAACCGTCCCGAAAGCCCGGAGCCCGACTGGTCGGGCTCTTTCAACTATGTCTCGTTCAGCCCGTATCGAAGCGGACAGGATCCCATAGAAAACAAATTCCCTGCCCCGGAGGAAATCATGGAAGACTTGGTCTTCCTTAAGGGCAAGACCAGAGGAATTCGAACATACTCGTCGCTAGACGGAATGGAAGCCATTCCCGGAATGGCCACACGCCTGGGATTCGAAGTTACGGCCGGTGCCTGGATCGATGGTCGCTACGAACGCAATGAAGACGAAATCTACAATCTCATCCAAAATATTAACCGCTACCCGTCCACGATCAAACGCGTCATCGTCGGAAACGAGGCGATCTATCGCACCGATCTCACCGTTCCCGAAATTATCGGATACCTGGACCGGGTCCGGAGCGCGGTTAAAGTACCGGTCGGCACGGCCGAGCCATGGCATGTCTTCATCAAGAATCCAGAGCTGGTCAAGCATGTGGATTTCATAGCCATCCACGTGCTGCCATATTGGGAGAGGGTTTCCTTCGGCGATTCGATCGGATGGGTCCTTGATCGTCTCAAGCAGGTAAGAGAGGCGTTCCCGGATAAGCCGGTTTTTCTTGCGGAAGTGGGCTGGCCGAGCAACGGTGAGAATTTCGGAAAAGCCAAGCCAAGCCGAGAGGATGAAGCCAGGTTTTTACGGCGGTTCTTAAATATCGCGGACCAGCGCCAACTGGATTATTGCATCATGGAGGTATTCGACCAGCCGTGGAAAAAACCCCATGAAGGAGTGGTCGGCGCTTTTTGGGGAATCTACGACGTGGATCGCCAGCCCAAATTTTCATTCCAGGGATCGATTCAGTCCAGCACTCTATTCTACAGCGGGATCTCCGCCGTATTGGGAGGGATACTGCTGGTTTGGCTCTACCTGCGCAACCAACCGTCGCAGCATTTCAGCGGCAGGCTGTTCTTCGCGCTGCTGCTTCAAACCACGGCCTCTGTTTTTGTTTGGGTAATGGTTTCGCCGCTGATCGGCGAGTTCCTGGTCTGGGAGACGCTTATATGGGCGCTGCTGCTGCCCATGCAGGCGGGGCTGCTCATGATCATTCTGGTCAACGGTTTTGAAATGGCTGAAATGATCTGGCCGGAAGGGTTGAAACGCCGCTTCTCACCCATCGCGTCCAGCAGCGATCAGGGAACACCACGCGTCTCCATCCATGTGCCCATATGTAAAGAACCTCCCGACATGGTGATTGAAACGTTGAACAGCCTGGCGGCCCTGGACTATCCAGACTACGAGGTTCTGGTCATCGATAACAACAACCCATATCCGGAACTCTGGCAGCCCGTGCAGGCGCATTGCGAGACCCTGGGTTCCAAATTCCGGTTTTTCCACCTTGAGAAGATTGAAGGCTACAAGGCGGGAGCGCTGAATTTCGCGCTTCGGCACACCGATCCATGCGCTGACGTAGTAGCTGTGGTTGACAGTGACTATGTTGTGAGGGCTGACTGGCTGAAGATGCTGATGCCCCACTTCGAACGGCAGGAGGTCGGGGTCGTGCAGGCACCCCAGGACCATCGCGGCTGGCAAGATAGCCTTTTCAAAGAAATTATCAATTGGGAATATCATGGTTTCTTTGAAATCGGGATGGTCCATCGCAACGAGCGCAATGCCATTATTCAGCACGGGACCATGACGCTCATCCGCAAGTCGATTCTTATCGATACGGGTAACTGGGCCGAGTGGTGCATCTGCGAAGACGCCGAACTCGGCTTGCGCATCCAAAGTTTGAGGTATGATACCGTTTACGTCAAGGAAAGCTTTGGCAAGGGCTTAACTCCGGATTCTTTTGCGGGTTACAAACGGCAGCGGTTCCGTTGGGTGTATGGCGCTGTCCAGATCATCAAGCGGCATTGGTCGATCCTGTCGCCCTTCAGCCGTAAGAGCGGCCTGAACTTGGCCCAGCGCTACCATTTTATCGCGGGGTGGCTACCGTGGTTCGGGGATGCCATCAGCCTGATCATGAACGTGCTTTGCATCTTCTGGGCGATCGGGATGGCGCTCTTTCCGAAGTACTTCGGAGCGCCACTTTATGTACTCATGTTGCCCCCGATCGGAGCGTTCCTTTTTAAACTGCTGCATTTCATGTGGCTTTACACGGCGCGCGTGCCTTGCACCTTCGTGCAGCGCTTGGGGGCGGCGCTGGCGGGAACGGCTCTGACGCATACCATCGCCATGGCGATTCTGCGCGGTATTTTCACCCAAAGCATGCCCTTCTTGCGAACGCCCAAGTGCGAAAGCAAGAGCGCGATGATGAAAGGTCTCACCATGGCGCGTGGCGAGGCACTGATGATGGTGCTGCTTTTCTTTGCCGTGGTCGTCAACTACAATTTCGGTAACGACCAAACTGAAGAACGGTTGATCCGCGCCGTGTTGCTCCTAATCCAAGCCGTGCCTTACGCCGCGGCCCTTTTGTTGTCGCTTTTCAGCGTCATGCCCGAGGGGTTCCGACTGCCGTGGGGAGCTGCCAGGAAGCCGGCTCGGCCCGAGACGCTACCTGCTCCCGATCGGTTACTGGTAGGCCCATAGTTTGATCTATCGACTTGAAACCATAAGCAAGAGAAGCGAAGCCTCGCGCTTCGCTTTTCTTGCTTATTAATCCGGCAAACCGGTATCGCTCCAGTCGGGGTCCGACGGGGCATGTTAATGACCGCATCCATTTTAGTCAATGGAAGCACAGGTTTTAGTAGCCAAAGCGCTCGATGGCCTTGGCATCTTTACGCCAGTTTTTCTGGATTCGCACAAAAAGCTTTAAAAAAACCCGTCTCCCTGTCATCCGTTCGATATCCTGCCGCGCTTCGGTGCCGATACGCTTGAGCATGGCACCGTTCTTGCCAATAATGATTCCCTTCTGCGAGTCCCGCTCCAGATGGATGGTGGCTTCGATGCTAAGTCGCATTCTATCAGCGTTCAGCTGGTAGGTCTCCACGCTGACGGCCGATGCGTAAGGGATTTCTTCGCCCGTCAGGCGGAAGATCTTCTCGCGGATGAATTCGGCCGCGATGAATCGCTCAGCAGCGTCGGTCAGCATATCTTCCGGGAAATACGGCGGGCCTTCGGGGAGGGCTCGGATGATGGCGTCGATAAGATCATCGAGTTGGGTGCCGACCAGGGCAGACACCGGAACTACCGCAGCAAAGGCCAGCCTTGCCGACCATCGGGCGATGATTTCCAGCAATATCCCCTTGTCAGCGACGAGATCGACTTTGTTCAAGGCCAAAATGATCGGCAATTTCAGGCCACTGATTTTCTCAGACAAAAGCGTTTCGGAGGATAGATCGGGATGGGCGGCGTCCACGACCGCCAACAGCACGTCCGCGTCGCTGATGGCCCCGCAGGCCGTGTCCACAATTTTGATGTTGAGAGGATCTTTAGGAATGAAAATGCCGGGTGTGTCGCAAAAGATAATCTGTGCCCCGGGACGATGGCAGATGCCAAGAATCCGGTGGCGCGTTGTTTGAGGCTTGTTTGAGATGATCGATATCTTTTCTCCAAGGATCCGGTTAAGCAAAGTGGACTTGCCGGCGTTGGGAGCCCCGGCCATAGTGACATAGCCGGATTTGAAACCGGGTGTCTGGGGTACCGCGTCGGTCATTACAACATCCTCACGCATCTTATCGGCAATTCGTTTCTGCCGTTTGATTTGGACTGAACATCGGGCATGAGAGGCTTCCTTGGACCCCTTGCACCCCCTTCAAGCCCGCTCGTCTTCGAGCGGTGCGATCGCCAGATCTAAAATCATTTTCCATAGAGTATCCCGACCCAGGCGAGACTTGGAAGAGAAGAGCACCCAGTCGTTGGGGTTGACCCTAAGAGTATCAGCGGCGATTTTAAGCTGCCTGGATTGTGCCGTTTTCGAGAGCTTATCGACTTTGGTAATAACCGGGACCGAAGCTATTTCATGTTGACCTAGCCAATCGAGCAACTGGAGGTCTTCCGCGCTGGGCGTCCGGCGGATGTCGAGGATGACAATGACAGCTCTCAGGTTCTCGCGACCGGATAGGTACTGCTCGATCATGGGGCGCCATTTACGGCGCTCGATCTCCGCGACCCGTGCGTAGCCGTAGCCCGGCAAGTCAACGAACATGAACGCGTCGTTGACGCGAAAGAAGTTGATCAATCGGGTCTTACCGGGCGTCGAGCTGGTAAGGACCAGCTTTTTCCGGCTGACCAGGGTGTTGATCAAACTGGATTTACCCACGTTGGAGCGGCCAGCGAAAGCAAACTCCGGTAGGTTCCCAACCGGATACTGCTGAGGCCGGACAGCGCTGGTAATGAATTCCGCCGATTTGATGAGCATGGGGTACTCCAAAATAAAAAGCGCCAGGCCGTGAAAATAACCGATTGACATGACGCTCGGTCGACGTCCAGCCATCGCTGCGGAGAATCAATGGCCCTCAGAATAATCGCGGAAGTACTTTTCAAGCCGATTCATGCCTTCAGTAATGTTTTCCATGGAATTAGCATACGAGAAGCGCAAATACCCCTCGCCGTTCCGGCCGAAATCGATACCAGGGCTGACGCCGACTCGGGCCTTTTCCAGAATGTCGAAGGCCAGCTTGTAGGAATTCATCGAGTAACGTTTGGCGTTAGCAAAGACATAAAAGGCCCCGGTCGGTTCGACGGTGATACCGAGGCCGATCTGTCTGAGCCTTCGGATCAGGAACTGGCGCCGTTCGTCATAGATGGACTTCATGCGGGCGACATCTTCACCGGCGCATTTCAGCGCTGCAATCGCCGCCCGTTGAACCATGGAGTTTGCGGAAATAAAAAAGTTCTGCTGCAGCTTCTGCATAGGCCGGATAAGCGACGGCGGGGCAATGACATACCCCAACCGCAGTCCGGTCATGGCGAAGAGTTTGGAAAAACCGTTGAGTACAAAGGCTCGATCAGTAAACTCCAATATGCTGTGTTCTTTGCCCTTGTAAACCAGGCCGTGATAGATTTCGTCGGAGACGATCATCGGCGCCTGCGGTCCGGCGGCCATGATCGCAATCTGTTGCATCCGATCGGCTTCCAACAGGTTGCCGGTCGGGTTGGATGGCGAATTGATGAAGATCGCCTTGGTTCGCGGTGTAATTTTTTTTGCGATGGCTTCAGGACGAAACTGGAAGCCGTCCTCCTCAAATACGGGGACGCTGACTGGAACTCCCTGGACGAATTTGATGAAGTTGGGATAGCAGGCGTAATGCGGGTCGGAGATGATCACCTCGTCGCCGGGGTCGAGCAAGGCAGAAAACACCAGCAGGATCGCCGGTGACGAGCCTGAAGTGACGATGATCTGATGGGGCTGCACCTGCACGCCGTAGGTGTTACGGTAATAGTCCGCGATAGCGTCTCGCAGCTCGTAACTGCCCAAACTGTGCGTGTAGTGGGTGTGGCCGTTGGCCAAGGCTTGGCAAGCCGCCTCTTTCACACAAACGGGCGCGTCGAAATCCGGTTCGCCCACTTCGAGGTGCACAATATGAGCGCCTTGGCGTTCCATCTCATTGGCCTTCTCCAACACGTCCATAACGATGAAGGACGTCAACTCCTGGGTTCTCTTTGAGACCATAATTTTTCCTTCGACAGAATTTACATTAAAAGAATCGAGTCAGATTGGTACAAAACCGCCCCAACGACCTTAAACAACTTTATTCAGAGGGTATTCGATGATTCCCTCTGCGCCATGCGTCAGTAGCTGCGGGATCAGATCTCTGACGATTTCCCGGCTCACCATGATCTCCACTGAAAAAAAATTGGAGCGGTAAAGCGGTGCGACCGTCGGCGCCTTCAGGCTAGGCAGCATCGCGACTACCTCTTCCATGCGCTCCTCAGGCACGTTCATTTTTAAGCCGACCATCTTTTCTCCAAGCAATGCCCCCCTGAGCAACAAGGCGATTTGCTCGATTTTCTTGCGTTTGTCGTCATTCTCCCAGACGGCCTGATTGGCAATCAACTGCGTGTTGGTCTGCATCAGCTCATGGATGATGCGCAGACCGTGGGCTTTTATCGTGCTCTCCGTTTCCGTAACTTCAACGATCGCATCCGCCAAACCGGAAACGACTTTGGCTTCGGTGGCCCCCCAGGAGAACTCGATGAAAACCTCGATGTTGCGCTCTGCGAAATAGCGACGGGTATATTCGACCAGTTCGGTGGCAATTTTTTTGCCGGCCAGGTCTTCCAAGCGGCAAATTTTCGAGTCGTATGGTACGGCCAGAACCCAACGTGCCGGACGAGCGCTGACCTTGGAGTAAACAAGGTCGGCGACCACATGGACCTTGGAATTGTTTTCAGCGATCCAGTCTTTTCCGGTGAGTCCGGCATCCAGAGTTCCATTTTCAACGTAGCGGGACATTTCCTGGGCGCGGCATATCGCACACTGGATAAAGGCATCATTGATTTCGGGAAAATAACTACGACTGTTGACGCTGATGTTCCATCCGGAACGCTTGAAAAGTGAGATGGTCGCTTCTTGAAGGCTTCCCTTGGGGATGCCCAATTTAAGTTTTTGACTCACGTTTTATAGACCTCCTTCGGATCGAAGATCGGCTGCCCGGTGATATGAACAGATCCGTTTTGAACTCGTTTATGAAAGCAGCTGCGATGGCCCGTGTGGCAGGCAGCGCCACCGATTTGTTCAATTTTAAGCACGATGGCGTCGTCGTCGCAATCGATCAATATTTCTTTTACAATTTGAACATGCCCGGAGGTCTCCCCCTTCACCCACAAGCTCTTGCGGCTGCGGCTGTAATACGTGGCTTGGCCCGTTGCCAATGTGGCCTCCCACGCCGCCTGGTTCATAAAGGCAACCATCAGGATTTCGCCCGTGCGGAAATCCTGAGTGACAACGGGAACCAGCCCTCCCAGCTTCTTGAAGTTAAGCGTGAGCATATGAGCTCCACCTTTCTGGAAACGGCAGATCGGGTATGTCTTGAATTCGGCCTGAGCCGGCGCTATGGTTGATCCGTATAGACCTGTTGGAAGATTTAGCCTTAACTAAAATTCTATCTACTAATACCTTTAAAGCATGTGCGTCAAATATTATTTTATTGTTGAGATGGTTGTTTTTTGTTATTAGCTTAAAATCGAAAGTTCGCCAGCATGACCTCAAAACCCTCCACTCCACAGAAACCGGTGAAACCCCCAACGGTCAAAACGAAGCGTTTTTTCAGGCGTTTCATTCTGTTGCCGTTAATGGCGCTGATGATTCTCGGTCTGATGGCGGTGTTGGCCACAATAGCAGGATACCAGTACATCAGTGAGGATTTGCCTAAAATCAATTCTCTCATGGATTATCGGCCGCCGATCATTACCACCGTCTATGCGGAGGATGGCCGCAAAATCGGTGAATTTTTCAAGGAACGGCGCATCGTCACCCCCTTGGCGGAAGTTCCCCCTTTGCAGGTTAAAGCGTTCATCGCCGCTGAAGACTCTCGGTTTTTCCAGCACCAGGGAGTCGACCCCCTCAGCATTTTGCGAGCGGCGCTGAAGAATCTGGAAGCCGGGACGATCAAGCAGGGCGGAAGCACCATCACCCAGCAGGTGACGCGTTCATTTCTGCTGACTCCTGAGCGCAGCTACATCCGGAAGATCAAAGAGGTTATTTTGAGCTACCGCATCGAGCATGCGTTCTCCAAAGATGAGATTCTCTTTCTCTATCTTAACCAGATTTACCTTGGCCACGGCGCATACGGTGTTCAGGCGGCAGCGGAAAATTATTTTGGAAAATCAGTCAAGGACTTGAATCTTGCGGAGTGTGCCATCCTGGCGGGCCTGCCGCAGGCACCGACTCGCTATTCGCCGTTCCGCCATCCCGAACAGGCCCGTGCCCGCCAGGTGTATGTCCTCAACCGTATGGTTGAGGAAGGATTCATCACTCGTGAGCAGGCCGACCAGGCGCTGGCTGTGAAGTTGGACATCAAACCCCGGCGTAATCTTTACGAAGAACAGGTTCCCTACTATACAGAACACGTCCGCCGTTACATAGAGGGAAAATACGGCACGGATGCGCTTTACACTCAAGGGCTTCAAATTTACACGGCAGTGAACATTGATTTCCAAAAGGCAGCCGAACTGGAGGTCAACAGAGGGCTTCGGGAAATCGACAAGCGCCAGGGCTTCCGTGGGCCGCTGGGATCTCTTGCCACCTCTGATATAGATACTTTTCTGCAGGAACAAGCAGCAGATGTGGAGGCCAACCCCCTGCAACCCGGCAGAATCGTCAAGGCGGTGGTGGCCCAGGTGAACGATCAGGCCAAGACCGTGGGCGTTCGGATCGGCAAGGAATCCGGCGTACTCTCGTTAGCGGATATGAGTTGGGCACGCAAGCCAAATCCCGAGGTGGCCCATTACGAAGCCAGGGTCCGGCAGCCGAGCGCGGTGCTTAAGCCTGGAGACCTCATTTTCGTGAGGATTAAAGAGCCGCGCAAGGATCCTCGTGATTCCTGGCACGTTACGCTCGAACAAGAGCCTTTGGTGCAGGGGGCACTTTTGTGCTTAGAGACTGAAACCGGCTTGGTGAAAGCCATGGTAGGAGGTCGTGACTTCAACGAGACGCAGTTCAATCGTGCGATCCAATCACGACGTCAACCCGGTTCATCGTTTAAGCCTATTATTTACGCGGCGGCGCTGGATCGCAAATTCAGCGACCCTAAAAAGGTCTACACCCCGGCGACAGTGATCATTGATTCCGCCGTGGTCTTCGAAGATCGGCAGCGGGATCAGAGTTGGAAGCCCAAGAATTACAAGGAAACGTTTTACGGCCCGACACTCTTGCGGGAGGCGTTGGCCCAGTCGCGCAACGTGGTGACGGTCAAAATCCTTCAAGACATCGGTGTCGATTACGCCATCGATTACGCCCGCAGGCTGGGAGTCACTTCCGATCTAACCCGCACGCTTTCTCTGGCACTGGGAGCTTCCGGGGTATCGCTGTTTGAACTGACCCGCGCCTATTCCGTTTTTGCCAACCAGGGGTTCCTGGTCGAGCCAGTCTTTGTCTTGAAGATCATTGATCGGGACGGAAAGGTGATCGAGGAGGCCGTTTCTGAACGCCGCAAGGCCATCGAGAAGGATACGGCCTTTATCATGACCAGCTTGATGGAAAGTGTGGTCCAGCAGGGCACCGGCCAACGAATCAAGGCGTTGGGTCGTCCGGCTGCCGGAAAGACTGGGACTACAAACGACATGTATGATGCCTGGTACATCGGCTATACTCCGGAATACATCACCGGAGTTTGGGTTGGTTTCGACAACGAGGCTCCTTTGGGAAAGACCGAAACCGGCGCCGTTGCTGCCAGTCCGGTGTGGCTGGGATTCATGCGGCAGGTTCTTGCCAATGAATCCGTCAAGGCGTTTCAAGCGCCGGAAGGAGTCATTTTTGCGAAGATCGATGCAGAAACGGGCTTGCTTCCGGTGGCTGAAACCCGTAAGACGATTTTTGAGTGCTTCAAGGAAGGTACGGTACCGAGCGATTTCAGCAAACGGCCCGGAGAAGTGAAAGAGGCGGAAGACTTCTTTAAAAAAGATCTATGAAATCCGCATCAATGGGTTCATAGACTCTTATCATTTTGCCTTCCGGGAGTGCGATTACCTCATCAATCAGAGTGGAATCCGGCATTACCCGGACGTTTAAAAAGCCGAACTCCCTCCTTAACGCTGCAAGATTCGCATTGCCCTGGCCGCGCAGATGCGAAGAGCTGCTCGGATGCACACGCAACTCGATCGTATCCGGCAAACGGTCTCCCCGGCCCAAGGCGCCTCTAACGGCTTCCAGGTAGCACGCACTTTGCACCAACTGCCCGAATGCGGGGTGGAATGGACCGGCTACCATACCGCTATCCAAATTAAGACCTTCAGAGGGCTGCAGCCCCGTGCGAATGACCGGAATCCCGCGTTGTCGAAAAAAACGGTATAGCTTCATTGAGAGATCGACGGCCTCGTTGAGCGATAAGGGCCGATAGCGGTCTTCGCGGAACCACGTTGCCAGAAGGCTTCCCTCCAGTACCAGGGTCGGATAAATACGGACGAAGGCGGGGTTCAGGCTGGCAATGCGCCGCCCGGTTTCCATCATGCGTGCCTCGTCATCGCCTGGCAACCCCACCATGAGCTGCAGCCCTACATCAT
This sequence comes from Desulfobacterales bacterium, assembly GCA_025454115.1. Taxonomy (GTDB): domain Bacteria; phylum Desulfobacterota; class Desulfobacteria; order Desulfobacterales; family SpSt-501; genus SpSt-501. The sequence goes on from JALOPB010000010.1 coordinate 30,415, forward strand.
AGCCTCTCGCTTGCAGGCGCCGAACAGCGACCACTGTGTCCGTTGCGGTATGACCACGCCGGGATTGCTGAAGCACATCATCGTCCATGGACTGGACGCCGAGTTCGACGCATTTTATCGGGAAGCTATTGATCAGATCCAGGGAATGGGAATCAATGGTGTCCGGCCGGGTTGAAAAGCGGATTCCGTCCAGCTTTCTCTCGTTAATCCAAGCCGTTGCGGTGGTGAGCAAGCAGCGGATCCGTTCCGTCGGCAGCCCGAGAAAATTGCCGCCATAAAAAGCAATTTGAGCCGGCCCCTGTCGTCGACCCCGGAAGCGCAGGAATTCGTCTGCGGTCGCAAACCCGCCCTCAGGCCCAGGGTGCATTTCAGGTTGGCTGGTGACGACCTCTTGGTTGCAGAAAACGCAACGGTGGGGGCAGCCGGCATGCGGAATGAAGACCGGCACGATGAACGGCCGGCAGTTCATAGGAGCGTTTTGGGCGGGCGCCCGATTTGGGATGAGGGGTGAATGCGCGTATCCTCGGATTCCAACCGGATGAAAGCGATCCAGTCGTCATTGGGGCTTCAAGCGGGCTAAAGCTTTACAAGCGGCATCCTGTTCAGCTGCTTTTTTGCTCTTTCCAACCCCTTCGGTTTCAATTTCCATGACTCGCAACTGCACCCAGAATGTCTTGTCATGATCAGGGCCCTCTTCGCGGATGACAGAATAACCGGGCATCTGACCGGGACGAGTCTGCACCAGCTCCTGGAGCTGGCTTTTAAAATCAATGTGTTCCTTGGCGCGCTCCATCTGACGGACCAGCGGCAGGAACATGGCTTGAGTGATCGCAAATGCAGCGCCAAAGCCGCCATCGATATAAACTGCGGCGATCAGTGCCTCAATGGTTCCAGCCAGGATCGAGCTTTTTTCATGGCCGCCGGTCTGAGCTTCGCCCTTGCCGAGGCGAATGTGAGCGCCGAGGTCCAGGCGGCGGGCGACTTTGGCCAGTTGCTGTTCGTTGACCAGGGCGGAGCGCATGCGCGACAAGTCCCCCTCGTTGAGCTTGGTATAGCGCTCCATGAGGATGTGGCCTACTACAAGGTTCAACACGGCATCTCCCAAGAACTCCAGGCGTTCATTGTCGCGCAGGCCTGTCTCGGGCGCCTCATTGACAAAGGAACTGTGCCGCAAGGCCTCCTCGATCAGCCGCTTGTCCGCGAAAGAGTATTGGAGGAGATCTTCGACCGTAGGAATCGGCAAAGAGGACATGCAGGGACCTTAAAGGTTTACTCTATGTAAGCCTGTTCGGTTGTCACCATAAAAGCACGACCGAGCAAATCAGTCCAGCATTCCGGACGGGTTTCAAAGCAGCGGCCACGTTTTCCAGGCCTGTGCGGGGGACGCTCAACGCTCTATCAGTTTTTCATAAAGTGCAAAAGGAACATGGAAGTCCCCCTTGCCGAATCCCATTTGGATTCCAGGCTGAATGTCTCCATGAAAATCGGTGCCTCCGGTTATCAAGAGATCATGGCGACGGGCCAGGTCGGCGTACTGCCGGGTCTGCTCGAAGGAGTGCTGGGGATAAAAAACTTCAAGGCCTTTCAGGCCCATCGACAGCATATCCTGCAAGAGTTCATCGAGCTGCTCCACGCGTCCAAGTTCCAGCAGACAGGGATGGGCTAGAACGGGGATACCACCAGCGGCGTTGATGAGTTCGATGGCATGGACGGATTCGATCCGGAATTTATCCACGTATGCCGGTTTTCCGTTTCCCAAGTACCGATCAAACGCTTCATCGAACGATTTCACGACCCCTTTCTTTACCAGCAGCTTGGCGATGTGTGGTCTGCCAGGCTGTCCGTCGGCAGCCTCACGCTCGACTTCCTCCAGCCGGATGGATATTCCCTGCTTGTTCAAACGGGAGATGATCTCTGGATTGCGCTGTCTTCGAGAATCCTGAAGCTTCTCAAGCGTTCGGTTCAACTCGGGGTCGTCCAATCGGAGGCCATAGCCTAAAATATGGATGCTGCCCGCACCGGAATAGGACGGCGGAGGCTCGGCGCTGATTTCAACTCCAGTTAAAAAACCGAGGGTAGCGGGAATGCCGCCTATCAGTGCTTCACGGCTGCCGGCGATCGAGTCGTGATCGGTTATGGAAATGGCGCCCAAGCCTAATTGCAGGGCCAGAGCAATGATTTCAGCAGGCGAGAGCGTGCCGTCCGAAGCCGTGGAGTGAATGTGAAGATCAATGCAAGCGGCGGGCCTAAATTCCAAGCGCTTTCTCCAGGGATTCTTCCTTCGCCTTGCACTCGACGCACTGAGTGGTCACCGGGCGTGCTTTGAGCCGTTTGACCGAGATTTCCTCGCCGCAGGATTCGCAAATGCCGTAGGTTCCATTTTCAATCCGTTCGAGCGCCTGCTTGATTTTCTTAATCAGCTTGCTCTCACGATCCCGAATCCGAAGCATGAAATTGCGATCGGCCTCGAGCGAAGCGCGGTCGGTGGGGTCTGGAAAATTTTCGTTCGTCGTGGTCATGCCGGAAACGGTGTCATCGGCCTGGCTCAACAGCTCCTGCATCCGCTGATGCAAATGCTTCTTAAAAAAATCCAAGTCTTTTTTCTTCATGACAGGCCCCATTGCATGATTTGGTTATTGTGATCAATTTAAAACCATATTGTATATCACATGGAAATTTAAATGTAAATAAATAAACAGCTTTCCTCCACCCGGCAAGATAGCTCATATGGCTGCGAATAATTATAAAGCCATGGTGCCCATTATAACGAACTTTTTCTATGTATCCAAACTGGGGTAAATGTGATATGCGAAAAATCAATATGCACGCATCGCCCTCCTGGCAAAAAACGCTTTATATTATGGTATTCTGCCAGGTGATCACCTCCATCGGCTTTTCAAGCATTTTTCCCTTTCTGCCGCTTTATGTGAAATCCCTGGGATCTGTGACCTCTCTCGGCACGGAGGTACTCTCCGGACTGGTGTTCTCAAGTCAGGCGCTGACCATGATGATCGCCTCACCGATCTGGGGAGCGGTGGCGGACCGCTGGGGCCGCAAGCTTATGGTTGAACGCGCCATGTTCGGCGGGGCCGTGATCCTGCTTCTGATGGCGTTTGTCCGATCCGCCGAAGAGCTGGTGTTGCTGCGCACCATTCAGGGAATGATCACCGGCACGATCGGCGCCGCCAATGCGCTGGTGGCGTCGATCGTGCCGCGCGAGCGGAGCGGTTTTGCGATGGGGCTGCTGCAGGTCGGATTGGGTGCCGGCGTCGGACTCGGCCCCATCATCGGCGGTGCGGTGGCCGACGCCTACGGGTACCGCGCAGCATTTTACGTCACCGCAGCGCTGCTGGCGGTCGCCGGCGTGATCGTCGCCGTTGGCGTGCAGGAGCATTTCACTCCTCCGGCGAAAACAGGTCGCCGCCGGACGGGTTTCTGGAGTGAGTGGCGCCATATCCTCGCCAGCCCCGGAATCGTGGTGACCTATTCACTGCGCTTCATGGACTCCCTATCCCGAATGGCGTTCATTCCCATTTTGCCGTTGTTTGCCCTGGAGCTCATGGCCGAGGCCTCGGGCGTGAACAGCTTCACCGGCTTGGTGATCGGGGCGGCAGCCGCGGCGGCAGCTGTTTTTTCTGTATTCTTCGGCCGGCTGGGCGACCACGCCGGAGGGCGTGGCCACCGCCGGATCGTCATCGTCTGCGCTCTAGCCGGTTCTTTTTCCTTTTTCCTGCAGGTATGGGTCGGCAGTGGCTGGCAGTTTCTGGCGCTACACCTCCTGGCCGGCATCGCCCACGGTGGCATTGTCACGGGAGTCAGCGCACTGCTTGCGAGATACACGCACTGCGGCGAGGAAGGCGCGGTCTACGGGCTCGACAACTCTATCAACTCCGGCGCGCGGGCATTGGCGCCGATGATCGGAGTGTCCATCGCCATGTGGCTGGGCCTGCGGGCCGTGTTCGGGGCCATTTCCCTGGCCTCGCTGGCCCTCTGGAGGCTGCCGCGCGTTGTGACCTGCCGCCCCTCCGGCCGTGATGCCAACCGCTGAGAGCCTGCCAGGAATTTGCTTTTTAAGCCTATAGTTTTATGCTAAAGGCCTACGAGTTCGGGTAGTTAGGCGTTGACTTTCGATTGCCGCCCGAGAGAGCTGTATATTAAATGAACATCTGCTCGATATCCAGTACCGCCTTCATGGGGATTCGGCCGCGTATCAAGGCCGCCTGGCACCGCCACAACGCTTCGGGGTACGCTTTCATACTGCCGGCCCTGCTGGTAATTCTCTGCCTGGTCGCTTATCCCTTTGCGATGGCGATCTACCTCAGCATGAGCGATGCGTGGGTGGGCACCGAGGGAAAATTCATCGGCTTCCGCAACTATGGCGACCTGGTGCAAAACGACATCTTCCGGCAGACGCTTCAGAACTCGCTCGTTTTCACGTTCTTCGCGGTTACGGTCAAAACCATTCTTGGGATGGCGCTCGCTTTGCTTCTGAACGCCAGGATCCGTTTCCAGCGAATCTTCCGGGGCGCCATCCTGCTGCCCTGGGTCATTCCCAACACCATGAGCACTCTCGGCTGGCTGTGGATGTTCGATCCGCTTTTCAGCGTGCTCAACTGGGTGCTCAAGTACGCCGGCCTCATTCAAACCAACGTATCCTGGCTGTCGAACCCATACTGGGCGATGGTCTCCATCGTTACGGTCAACGTCTGGCGGGGGCTGCCGTTTTTCGCCATCACGCTCCTGGCCGGCCTGGTGTCCATCCCCCCGGAGCTTTACCGGGCCGCCCATATCGACGGCGCCGGCGCAGTCCGTTGTTTCTTCCGCATTACGCTGCCGTTGCTCAAGCCGCTGCTCTTGATCGTGATCCTGTTTTCGACCATTTCCACCATCAGCGATTTCAACATCGTATACATCTTGACGCGCGGCGGGCCCATGAACCTGACCCACCTGTTGGCAACGCTCTCCTTTCAGATGGGGCTTTCCGGCGGCCGGTTGGGGCTGGGAGCGGCGGTTTCGCTTTTCATGTTTCCGGTGCTGTGTGTCGTCGTTTATTTCCAGCTGAAGACGATCCGCGGAGGAGCCACCTATGACTGACCGCCTTCACGGTTCGGCCCGGCGTACGATAGGCATTTATGCGCCCCTGCTGCTGTTCGTGACCTTCGCGCTGTTCCCGATCTACCACATGTTCCTCACCTCCATTAAGACCGACCGGGCGCTTTACAACCTGAGCCTGAATCCCTTATTGGTCTCTCTGGGGGCGTTGACGGCCGAGCACTATCGCCTGCTCTTCACCGACACCCTGTTTGTTTCCTGGCTGATGAACAGCCTGATCGTCAGTCTCTCCAGCACGGCGATCGCCATGGTGATCAGCATTCTGGCTGCCTATGGGCTGACACGGGTCCGTTTCAGGGGGGCGGACACCTTCGGCATCGCAATTTTTATCACTTATCTCGTGCCCTACTCGCTGTTGTTTTTGCCCTTGACGCGCGTCGTCACCTGGCTGAACCTTGCCGACAGCCTGTGGGCGCTGATCGTCACCTACCCGACGTTTCTGGTACCGTTTTCCACCTGGCTTTTAATGGGCTATATGAAGACCATCCCGGAGGAGATCGAGAAATCCGCCATGATCGACGGCTGCAACCGCCTGCAGATCCTGACGCGAATCATCATCCCGCTGGCCGTGCCGGGGATCGTCTGCGCCACGCTTTTCGCTTTCAGCCTGGCCTGGAACGATCTGCTGTATTCGCTGGTTTTCATATCACCGACCGAGAAAAAAACGCTGACGGTCGGAGTGTTGACCGAGCTGATCCGAGGGGATGTCTATTTCTGGGGCTCTCTGATGGGGGGAGCCCTGATCGGCTCGGTGCCGGTCGTGGTGTTTTATGTGATGTTCATGGACTATTATGTTTCCGGGATGACGGTCGGTGCGATCAAATAAGGGTGGCCGCACCGCACCATTTATTAAGGACACTTCGGGATGGCCAAGCTGGTCGTCGAAAATCTGACCAAGCGATTCGGGGTCGTGACGGCGGTCGACTGCTTGAGCTTCACGGCTGAGGATCGCGAGTTTCTGGTACTCATCGGGCCCTCCGGTTGCGGCAAAAGTACGACCCTCAACCTGATTGCAGGCCTCGAGGAGGCGAACGCGGGACAGATCAGCATCGGCGACCGGCTGGTCACCCATCTGCACCCGAAAGACCGCGACATCGCCATGGTTTTTCAGAATTACGCTCTTTATCCGCACATGAACGTCTATGCCAACATGGCCTTCGGTTTGAGCATGCGCGGTTACTCCAAAGCCGAGATCGACCGGCGCATCCAAGAGGCGGCCGAGATCCTCGGCATCGGGAACCTGCTCCAACGCAAACCCAAAGCGCTTTCCGGCGGTCAGCGTCAGCGCGTGGCGGTGGGACGGGCTATCGTCCGCAAGCCGGCGGTCTTTCTGTTCGACGAACCGCTCTCCAACCTGGACGCCAAGCTGCGGGTGCAGATGCGTGCCGAGCTCTCCAAGCTGCATCAACGGTTGAACACCACGATCGTCTACGTCACCCATGATCAGATCGAGGCCATGACTATGGCGACCCGCATCGTGCTGCTCAAAGACGGGATATGCCAGCAAATCGGCCGGCCGCTGGAGCTCTACACCCGTCCGGTCAACACGTTTACGGCCGGCTTCATCGGCACCCCGCCCATGAATCTCGTGCCGGCGCAGATCCAGGCGGAGAATGGGAAGATGATGTTGGCCACTGACGGCTTCCGCCTGCCGATCCCCGCCCGATGGCGGCAGGCGTCTGACCGATTAAAGAGCATGGACGTGATTTTCGGAATTCGGCCGGAGCATATGCGCGGCACCCGGGAGGGCGATATCGCCGTCGACGGGACGACGGTTGCACGCATAGAAGTCGATCTCGTGGAAATGCTCGGTTCGCACGTCCAGCTTACGCTGGCATGCGGCCCGGAGCGGCTGATCGCTCTGGCCGACCCGGCCTTGTCGGTCAAGGCGGGTGACCGGATACCCGTCGTTTTCAACTTGGACGCGATGCACCTGTTTGAGAAGCGTGAACCGCAGCGGCGGATCGACGCGGCCCCGTCCGCTTATGAGAAACCCCAACCCCAGAAATCGTAGGAGGTATTGAATGAAAAGATGGATTCTTCGACTGGCTGTGGTTTTGGCGATGGCATTTGCCTTGAGCCTGCCGGCGGCGGCTCAGAAGCAGGAAATCACGGTTCTCGTCTGGTCGCATTTCATCCCGGACGTGGACAAGGTGCTCAAGAAACACGCCGAGGAGTTCGGCGCCGCCAAGGGCGTCACGGTTCGCATTGACACCATCGACCTCAAGCAGTTCGCCTCCAAGAAGGCGGCCGAGGCCCAGGCCAAGTCCGGCCATGACATCATCATGAACTACGGTGCCGACCCCATGCTCTACGATAAACTCCTGGCCGACGTGGACGACCTGGTCGGCGACCTGGGTAAGGCTTACGGCGAGCTGATTCCTCTGGCCGCCGAGACCTGCAAAGTCGGGGAGCACTGGAAATCCGTGCCATGGTATTATTATCCCTACCCGCTGGTCGTCCGCACCGACCTGATCGCACAGGTCGGAGAAAAAGCGCCGGATACCTGGGACGATGTGCTGCGGATCGGCGCGAAGCTTAAAAAGATCGGCAAACCCGTTGGCATCCAGCTCGGCCACTCGCGCGATGGCAACGGAGCCATGCTGGCCCTGATGTGGGGCTACGGCGCGGCCATCACCGCCAAGGACGGCAAAACCGTCACGATCAACTCTCCGGAGACGATCAAGGCCGTGGAGTTTGTGAAAGCCCTTTACGCCGATGCCATGGACCCCGAGGTCATCTCCTGGGACGATGCCGCCAACAACCGCGCCGTCCTGGCCGGCACCTGCTCGATGGCGTTCAACAGCCCTAGCATTTACAAGGCTGCCAAGAGCAAGGACATCCGGGTGGCTGAGACCGACAAACCGCTAGCGGACGCGATCGACCACATTCTGCCTCCGGCCGGACCCAAAGGCCGCTTCGCCTTCGCGGACTGCCTGACGCTGGGAATCTGGGAATTCTCCAAGAACAAGGAATTGGCCAAGGAGTTCCTGAAATACCATTTCGCCAAGAAGCAGTTCGACGAGTTCCTCGAGGTAGCCGTGGGCTACAACGTCCCCTTCTTACAGGGGTACCGTTCACATACGGTCTTCACCTCGGACCCCAAGATTCGATTCGTCGGTGAGATCGGCAAGTACGAGCATACTATCGGCTTCCCCGGCCCGGTGACGGCCCATAGCCAGGTGGTGTGGGACATGTTCATCATCAACGACATGTTCGCCTATGCGGCCACCGGCAAAAAGAGCCCGAAAGAGGCCGTCGAATGGGCCGAAAAGGAGATCAAGGCCATCTATGCCGGCAAAGCCGGGCAATAAGATCGCAACCCGACCTCAGGAGCGGCCGGCGACGCACCGCCGGCCGCGGTTTTCAATGACGACCCCGACTGAGCAGAAGTCTTCCATCGAGGACATCCGTCGGCGCTTCGATGCCGATGTCGAGCGTTTCTCCAAACCGCTCCCGGCGGCAGCGTCTGGATCACCGATCTGGTGGCTCACGAGATGGGCGGGGTTCAGGATCTGATGTGGGCGCGCTACGGGGCTTACCTGGAATCCCTGGGAGCTGAAGAATACCGGCGCAAAGTGTTTGACTACATCGACCGCGAGGACTCGCCTCGGCCGGTCACCTATCAAATGGACCTCCTGCGCCGGGTCGGCTTTATCGAGGTGGATTTGCTGCACAAGAATTCCTGCTTTGCGGCTTTCGGCGGCCGGAAAAGCTCTTGAATCCATTTTTTTACGCGACTTGAGAGGAGGCATCATGGCGCAAGATCCTGGAATCGGCTATCGGGTGCAGGCGACCATCACTGGCGTCAAGGGCGAATGCGGCGCGGGACACCGGGTGGGCGAGACGTTCGAAATCAGCTGCTACAATCCCGGCGGTCTATGTGGCTGGTTCTACCATGACATCTTCCCCAACCTGAGCACGTTCCAGTTCGGGGGCAGCCTCCCCTGGTGGGAAGGAGACGCCATCGAGCTCAGATGCCCGGACCATCACAACCTGGTGACCATGTGGCTGAAACGGTTTCCGCGCGGATAGTTTGAAGTTAGTGCTTGAAAGTCGAAACGGTATGACGTAATATCATACCGGAGGTTATCCTTATGGCGGCATCAAAAATAGCGATTACCATCGATGACAAAATTTTGAGACGACTTGACCTTCTGGTTCAATCCAATGTTTTTCCAAACCGCAGC
>JALOPB010000150.1 GCA_025454115.1 Desulfobacterales bacterium
TTGTCAGACGGCGAGCTCGACGAAGGCTCGACCTGGGAAGCGGCTCTGTCCGCCGGCCACTGGAAGTTGGACAATTTGATTGCTCTCGTCGATTCCAACAACCAGCAAGCCGACGGGCCCTCATCAAACGTGCTGAGCGTGGAGCCCATCGCCGACAAGTGGCAGGCTTTCGGCTGGCATGTGCAACGAGTCGACGGCAATGATTTGAATGCATTGGTAGCAGCCTTCGACCAGGCCCGCTCACTAAAGCAACAGCAACCCCGCGTAATTGTTTGCGACACAAGGATGTGTAAAGGCGTGCCGTTCTTGGAGGGGCGCGAAAAAACGCACTTCATTCGCGTCGAAGCCGATGAGTGGCAGCGCACGCTCGATACGCTCTACAAAAAGGAGGACGTATGAGCCACATCCGTCACCCCAGCCAGCCCGATCCGCCATCGAAGCCGCGCTTGACCACCTCGGCCATGATTGCCTCCATCGCCTCCGAAGGCCAACGCACGAAAGCGGCGCCGTTCGGGCATGCCCTATCCGCCTTGGCTCTGGACCGAACGGAGATTGTCGGCATGACGGCGGACTTGGGCAAATACACCGACTTGCACATATTTGCGCAGGCCCATCCCGGCCGCTTTTACCAAATGGGCATGGCCGAGCAGTTGCTGATGAGCGCTGCATCGGGAATGGCCAGAGAAGGATTTTTGCCCTTTGTGACGACGTATGCCGTTTTCGCCGCGCGCCGGACGTACGATTTCATCTGCCTGGCGATCGCCGAAGAGAAGCTGAACGTGAAAATAATTTGCGCCTTGCCCGGGTTGACGACGGGCTACGGCCCCAGCCATCAGGCCACCGACGATCTGGCCATTTTCCGGGCTATGCCGAACTTGACCATCGTCGACCCCTGCGATGCGTTGGACATCGAACAGGCCGTGCCGGCCATCGCCGCATACAACGGGCCGGTCTACATGCGGTTGCTGCGCGGGAATGTTCCGCTGGTCTTGGACGAATACGACTACCGTTTCGAGCTCGGAAAAGCCGGGCTGTTACGGAGCGGGAACGATGTCCTCATCGTTTCGACCGGTCTGATGACCATGCGCGCACTGGAAACCGCCGACCGATTGAGTTCGGACCGGGTGGACGTTGCCGTGCTGCACGTTCCAACCATCAAGCCACTCGATGAAGAAATCATCGTGAGAGAAGCCGCTCGTGGGGGACGGATGGTGATCGTGGCCGAAAACCATTCGATCATCGGTGGTCTGGGGGAGGCGGTCGCCGGCCTTTTGTTGCGCTCGGGGGTAGCGCCGGCCTTCCGCCAAATCGCGCTGCCCGACGCATTCCTCGCCGCCGGTGCCCTGCCCACGCTCCACGATCGCTACGGCATTTCAGCCAAGGCAATGGCAGAAAGAATCAAGGAATGGCTCGCATATGGACCAAAGTAATTCCACCCAGCAAATAAAGGAGAAAAGGGAAAATGCCCCAGGAACCCATGAGCATCGATGAGCTCAAGCGGATGGCCGGGACCATCCGCTGCGACATCGTCGAGATGACCTGCACGGCTGCGGCCGGCCATCCCGGAGGCTCGCTTTCGGCGACGGACATCGTGACCGCGCTTTACTTTCGCGTGATGCGCATCGATCCCGCCAATCCCCAGTGGCCGGACCGCGACCGCTTCATCCTCTCCAAAGGGCACGCCTGTCCGGCGTGGTACTCGGCATTGGCCGAGCGCGGCTATTTCGACAAGAAGCACCTCTCGACCTTGCGCAAACTGGGCAGCATGCTGCAGGGCCACCCGGATATGCACAAGTGCCCCGGGATCGACATGAGCGTGGGATCGCTCGGCCAGGGCATTTCGGCGGGTCTGGGGATGGCGCTCGCAGGCAAACTCAAGAAGCAAGACTACCGTGTGTGGGTGGTGGTCGGCGACGGCGAGTGCCAGGAAGGGTCCGTTTGGGAGGCGGCCATGGCGGCTCCCAAGTGGAAGCTCGACAACTTCACCGTGATCGTCGACCGCAACCACCTGCAAAACGATTTCTGCGTGGAGGATGTGATGCCGGTGGAGCCGCTGGCCGACAAGTGGCGCGCCTTCGGCTGGTACGTGGATGCCATCGATGGGCACCACATGGAGCAGATCGTTGCGGCGCTCGAAGCCGCCAGCAAGCGCAAGGGCGTCCCGACCGCCATTGTAGCCGAGACCATCAAGGGGAAGGGGGTCTCCTTCATGGAAAACGCGGCCGACTGGCACGGAAAAGCTCCATGCGCGTCCGAAGCCGATCAGGCGCTGTGCGAGATCAGGAGGTGCATCTGTGAAATCTAGCTACCGCTATATTCTGCCCGAAGTCCAAACCCTGCTGTCGTCCAAGGATCTCTTTGCGAAGGCCAAGGGAGAGCCGACGCGTCTCACCTACGGGGAGGCGCTGTTAGCGCTCGGGTCGGAAAACCCCAATGTCGTCTCGTTGGACGCGGATGTTTCCAAACCCATGAAAACGTTTCTGTTCGCCGCCAAGTACCCGGAGCGCTCTTTCAACTTCGGCATTGCCGAGCAGAACATGATGGCGGCGGCGGCCGGCATGGCGACCACGGGGTTGATTCCTTTCGCCAACACCTACGCGATCTTCGCCTGCATGCGGGCACTCGACCAGGTGCGCAACAGCATCCACTATCCACGCATGAACGTCAAGATCGCCGCCAGCCACTGCGGGATCACTCCGGGTCCGGACGGGGTGACGCATCAGGCCCAGGAGGATCTGTCCATCATGCGGGCACTGGCCGGCTCCACCGTGATCGCGCCGGCGGACCCGACGAGCACCCAGATGGCGGTTTTTGCTGCGGCCGACTACCAGGGGCCGGTGTACCTCAGCCTCACGCGGGATCCGGTGCCCGTGCTCTACGATGAACGGTTCCCTTTTAAGATCGGTAAAGCGGTGCTTATCCGGGAGGGTTCCGATGCCGCCATCATCGCCAACCGCGACATGGTGGTGCAGGCGTTGATCGCCGCCGAGCTTTTATCCAGAAAGGGGATCGAGGTGCGCGTCATCGACTGCCACACACTGAAGCCGCTCGACGAGTCGATGGTGCTCAAGGCAGCCCGGGACACCGGGGCCATCGTGACGGCCGAGAACAACATCATTTACGGCGGATTGGGGAGCGCGGTGGCCGAGTTGCTGGTGGAAAAGCACCCCACCCCGATGAAGCGGGTGGGGGTGGGCAACACCTTCGCGGAATCCGGACCCTACCTGGACGTGATCGATAAATACGGTCTGACCGCCCGGCATATCGTCAAAGCCGTGGCCGGCGTCCTCAAGCGCAAGCCGGCCCGTTCAGCCCAGCCGCCGGTCCTTTCAAAAGCCAAGGCCTGCGCCGAACTTCGCAAGTCAAGGACGCAGTCGCACGCCGGACGCAAACACTGAAGCACCAAGCTTGGTCGGCACGGTGGTTTGAAAAAAAATCATCCCTCTCCAGCGGACACGGAGAGGGATGATTGCTTCAGCGACCGAAAACCATTCGAATCGTCCGCGGATCTCTTGCGTTCAGCCGCTTATTGCGGTTGACACTTTCGGCTCAGGTTGCGGCCACTTTGCCAGTGCTGGCTGCCGTGGCCTGGGCGTGCTTGCGGCCGAAGAACCATTTTCCGAATTCGACCAAAAGGAAGCTCGCACCGGCTACGATGAAAACGACATCCCAATCCCAGAAGTCGAGAGGCACCGTGTGGAAGGCCAGGCCCCAAGACGGGATGTAGATCACCGCCAGCATCAGCAGACCGGAAGACAGCACCGCGGGCAGGAGCCACTTGTTGGTAAAGAAGCCAAGCTGCGGAAGAGTGAAGCGCAGCGAGCGGCAGTTGAAGGCATAGAACAGCTCGTAGACGACCAGCGTGGCCAAGGCCATGGTCTGAGCCTTCTCAAGCCCTTCATGCTGCCAATACCAATAGAAGATCGGCATCAGTCCCACAAATATCAGGATGCTCATGGCCGACAGGGCTCCGAGCACCGACCCTGAGAACACCGGTTCGTCAGGATCGCGCGGCGGCCGCCCCATGAGATCGGGTTCGGCCGGCTCGACGCCCAGGGCCAGCGCCGGCAGGCCGTCCGTGGTCAGGTTAACCCACAGGATCTGCAGGGCGATCAACGGCATTTCCCAGCCGATGATGCCGGCGATGCCGAGGATCAGAATTTCGGCGACGTTACACGACAGCAGGAAGGTCAGGTACTTCTTGATGTTGTCGTAGATGATCCGTCCTTCCTCCACGGCCGCAACGATCGTGGCGAAATTGTCATCCATGAGAACCATGTCCGAGGCTTCTTTCGTGACGTCCGTCCCCGTGATTCCCATGGCCACTCCGATGTCGGCCCGTTTCAGGGCCGGGGCGTCGTTCACGCCGTCGCCGGTCATGGCGACGACATGCTTCTTGCTCTTCCAGGCGCCCACGATTTTCATCTTGTGCTCCGGCGAGACCCGGGCATAGACTCCGACTTCCTCCACGATGGCGGCCAGCTGTTCCTCGCTCATCTTGTCGAGCTCGCGGCCTTCGAGCGCTTTGAGATCACGTGTTCCGTCGCCGCCCAGGATTCCCAGCTCACGTGCAATGGCCGCGGCCGTGAGCTTGTGGTCGCCCGTCACCATGACGGTGCGGATGCCGGATGCATGGCAGTCGCGGATAGCCTTCTTCACTTCTTCGCGGGGCGGATCGATCATGCCCGCCAGCCCGAGGAACGTCAGCTCGGTTTCCAGCGAATCCGGGGTATACTCGGCGGAGGGGTTTGGGATGGGCCGGCACGCCAGTCCGAGGACCCGCAGGGCCGACTTCGCCATGCGGTCATTCGCGTCGAGGATCTGACGGCGGATTTCATCCGTCAACAGCTCAACCTTGCCGTTGCGTTCCCAGTGGATACAGCGCTCCAAGACCAGTTCGGGCGCCCCCTTGACGCAGGCGAACGGCTCCCCCTCCGGCGGCTGATGAACCGTGCTCATCCGTTTGCGTTCGGATTCGAACGGGATTTCGCCGATGCGGGTCCAACATTTGCGTGTCTCGGCGATATCGAGCTTTGCCTTGGCCGCCGCCACCACAAAGGCGCCCTCGGTCGGGTCGCCTTTGATACGCCAGGCGCCGTCTGCCTGCACGAGGTTGGCGTCGTTGCAGAGCATTCCGCTCATGAGCATCCGTTTCAAGGTCGGATCGCCGGCCGGATCCAGAGATTTGGAATCCGCGCTAAAAACCCCGGACGGTTCAAAGCCGACGCCGCTGACCTCGATCATCCGGCCGCCGGTATAAAGCTGGCGGATCGTCATCTCGTTTTTCGTCAATGTGCCGGTTTTGTCGGAGCAGATGACGGTGGTGCACCCCAGGGTTTCGACTGCAGGCAGACGGCGAACGATGGCGTTGCGTTTAGCCGCCCGCTGCACGCCGATAGCCAGCGCTCCCGTAACGACCGCGGCGAGGGCTTCCGGGACAGCGGCGATGGCCAGGCTCACCGCCCAAATGAACATCTCGAGGATCGGGTTTCCGCGGAAAATGCCCAGTCCCATGACCAAGGCGGAGACGACCAGGCAGGCGATCCCCAGGCGCTTGCCGATGTAATCCATTTTAACCGCCAGGGGTGACGGCTCTTCTTCGACGTCATGCAGCATTTTGGCGATACGCCCGATTTCCGTCTCCATGCCGGTGCCGGTCACCACGGCCCGTGCGCGACCGTAGGTCATGATCGTCGCGGCGAACACCAAGTTCTTTCGGTCGCCGAGGGGAGTATCCTCAGCATAGACCGCTTGGGCATTCTTGCTGACAGCCGTCGATTCTCCGGTAAGAGAGGCTTCGTCGATACGCGTGTTGATGGCTTCGATCAGACGACCGTCGGCCGGCATCCGGTCGCCCGCGGTGAGCACCATGATGTCGCCGGGAACCACATCGGCGGAGGGGATCTCGATTTCTTCCCCATCACGGATGACCGACGCAGTGGGCGACGACATGGCCTTTAAGGCCTCCATCGCCTTCTCCGCCCGGAATTCCTGGTAGAACCCGAGTAACGCGCTGGCGATGACGATGGCGAAGATCACGATCGCGTCCAATGTCTCGCCGAGGAACAGCGAGATCACCGTAGCAGCGATCAGCAAGATAATGAGGAAGTTCTTAAACTGCCCAAACAATATCTCCCAGGGGCTGATCTTCTTCTCCTCTTTGAGGGTATTTGGTCCATACTTCTCGAGCCGCTGTGCAGCCTCTGCCCGGCTGATTCCGTTCGCCGAGGTGTCCAGTTGCTTCAACACTGCTTCAACCGGCATTGAATACCACTTGGCTTGCCCCATTGGTCCTATCTCTCCTTCCCGTTGAAATCCCGAGTCCAACCATTGCGGTGACGGTGTCGGTTGCCCAACAGGCCCCACCTGGAGCCAGCGGATCAACAAAACCCCTACTACCGACATTTCAGATTTTCATCAAGATGTATGCCAAAATTCCACCAGATTGTCAGCCTATACCGATTTTTTGCTAACAGCTCAACAAGATACCAGGTTTTTAATATCTGGATCGATGCTGCCGGCGAAGGTTTGGGTCTTGGAAATTTGGGAGCTGTAACCCTTGAAGTTACAAGAGGGATCGCGCTGAAATATCTGGTAGACATCATTCCGGAGAGATGAATGCTCCTGTCTGTCCGATCGACGGGTGGCTCAGGAAGGTGCCGGAGCAAGGTTTTTCCGGAAAACCCGCGTGCGCCGCCGGTTCACCACCGCGAAGCGCGACCAGATGTTGACGACCGAGGTGTTGGTTTCGAGTTCTCGGTTGGTTTCGAGATAACGGACATTCGCCGCCTTCAACGCCCGCCACATGCCCAGCGTCATCATGGGAAATACCTTTTTGATATTGGCCTGAGGGTGAACCCCCGCGAAATAGAAATCGACGGTGTCGAAGCGCTTGAACCCCCGCAGGATGTGCCAGAAGCCGAGGGGGAACAGCCGGCCCCCGGCACGTTGAAACGGGCGGCTGAGCGAGGGTAGCCCCAGGAAAAATGCCTGAAGGCGGTTGGAGCCGTCTACGACCAGCTGCATGAAGCGCGGGTCGATGAACCCGAAATACTTCTTTTCGTAAAAAGCTTTCTGCTCATCGGTGAGCGGCGTCACTCCGTAGAGGTGCTCGAAGGAGGCCTCCAGCACATCCCAGAACTGCCCGGTGTATCCCCTCACGGCCTTCTTGGTCAGGCCTTCCACCAGCCGGTAGCCCTCGGCTTCGGCCGCCGGCATCACTTTTTTGGCGATCGCCTGGAACAGCGGCGGCATCTCCTGCGGGAATTCGAGGCGCGTTTCGATATAGTCGACCTCGAGCGCTTCGATCAAAACGGGGTAATAGGGTTTGTTGTAGCTTCCGGCGATAGTGGGCAGCGCATCGAACCCCTCGACCAGCATGCCTTCGGGGTCCAGATCGCTGAAGCCGTGGGGCCCGGTGATTTCCCGGCAGCCCTCGGCGGAGAACCATTTTTCCAGGTATCCGATCAGGGCGCCGGCCACCTCCGGATCATCCTCGCTTTCAAACCATCCGAAGCGCCCGCGCTGATATCCCAACTTGCGGGTTTCCAGCGAATGGATGATGCCGCACACCCGACCCACCGGCCGCTCGCCGCGCCGGGCCAACAGCAGCTTGGACTTG
Source organism: Desulfobacterales bacterium (assembly GCA_025454115.1). GTDB lineage: Bacteria > Desulfobacterota > Desulfobacteria > Desulfobacterales > SpSt-501 > SpSt-501. Next base: position 7,622 of record JALOPB010000150.1, read on the forward strand.
GAAATGTTAAACGACGGATTTTTAGCCGGCGAAAAAAAATCGAGTTCCTGCCGGATGATCTGGGGAATGTAATTGGCGTCGCCCCGATACAGCGTGTTCGGAAGATCCGCCCATTTTTTCAAGTCTGAGGGTCCATGGACTTCGATGACTGTGATTTCCATTTGAGTTCCTTGCCGATTCGATAATGGGATGGATCCATGCACCGGAGCGACCAATTTGGTTTGGCTGGCCGACAGAAAAATATCGATCGCTGCGACGCCGGGGACCATATCATGAGGGCGGTGAGAACTCCATATTGCATTTTTTAAGATAACCGGCTATATAAAAAAATTTTCGATAAACAGCACATCCAGAAAACAGACAGCTCGGCCGGGTCATCCATCATCAGGCCTGCGCGACATAGAAACAGTCTATATGCCAAGATCGATCATTACAGCCACCGGCAGCTATATCCCCGAGAACCGGGTGCCCAACACCCATTTCCTGCAGAACGCCTTTTTCGATCCCGGCGGCAACCGGAATCCCCGAACCAACGAGGAGATCGTCAAGAAACTGCATGAAATCACCGGGATCGAGGAGCGGCGCTGCGCTCCCGCGTCGGTGAGCACTTCCGAAATGGCGACCCATGCAGCGGAAGCGGCACTGGAGGGGATGGACCGGGAAACGCTCGACTACATCATCGTGGCGCACAACTTCGGTGACGTGAATGCTGACAGCCTGCGCTGTGACACGGTGCCCACGATCGCGGCGCGGGTCAAACACCACTTAAGGATCAAGAACCCTTATACGGTTGCGTTTGATCTGCCGTTCGGCTGCCCCGGCTGGCTGCAAGGGGTGATTACGGCGGATTACTTCATCAAGTCCGGCGATGCCAAACGTGTCCTGGTGATCGGAGCCGAGACCCTGGGGCGGATTGCAGATCCGCATGACATCGACAGTATGATCTATTCCGACGGAGCCGGCGCGACCCTGGTGGAAGCGACGGAAGGGGAGGGGGGTATCGTCTCCCACCTGACGCGCTCGGACACGTACCATCACGCGTTCCTGCTGCGGATGACGGAATCCTACAACCCGCAGCGGACCGGCGACGCGATCTACGTCAAAATGGACGGCCACGATATTTACAAGTATGCGGTGAAGACCGTTCCCATGGCGGTCAAGAAAAACCTCGACGACGCCGGCATCGGGATCGGTGAGATCAAGAAGATCCTCATCCACCAGGCCAACGAGAAAATGGATGCCGCCATCGTCAAGCGGCTTTTCGAATTGTACAAGATCAAAGAGGTCCCCGCCGACATCATGCCGATGATCATTTCCTGGGCCGGCAACAGTTCGGTGGCGACCCTGCCCACCCTGCTCGATTTGATTTTAAGGGGCAAGGTCGACGGCCACCGCCTGAATTCGGGAGATCTCGTCGTTTTCGCCTCGGTCGGCGCCGGGATGAACGTAAATTCCATGATCTATAAAATGCCATAGCCCCGGCCGAACTCCTCCCTTAAATCGGCAACAAATATATTCAATTGCGGCCATATCGCTCATCGGCGGGGCGCGTTTTCGGCCGCAGCGCGTCGCAACCATCCGTTCAACGAACCAGCGTACGGCAGCAAACCCGCTTCATTTATATCCGGACAGCCCCGGAGGACCGATGCCCACGCAGCCGCCGGCCGTCTCTGCCTGTGCGCGGTTCCTCTAGACGGCTGGGGGGCGTGGCAGGGTCGCCTGAAGAAT
>JALOPB010000151.1 GCA_025454115.1 Desulfobacterales bacterium
TGTCGAAAATGATCCAGTCCCGCCAGACCGTTGCACCGGCCTGGGTGCGGGTGTGCTCGATCTGGGTGCTGCCATGGTACTCGTAGCAGTCGCAATACGCCTCGCTGGTCATGTGTCGGGTCATGTGGCCTCCTTTGTTGGATCGTGATGCCGACGCAGGGTTGAGGGCTAAAGCTCAACCGGACTTCTTTTGATGCTCTTGGAAGCCATTCTAACCGGCGAGTGTGACAGATCCGGTCACAGTTACAAAAAAATTTTGGACGATTTTCAAAATCCTCGTATTCAGGTTGCTGGTACACGGCGCGGAGCAACGAACTCGCGCCGCCCCGCCGGGCCTTTTCTTTTTATCGCGGATCCAGTATCCAGTATCGAGCATCCCGCCGAAGCCTGATTCCTTCGGTGAGAACACGCGGTTTGGGTTTGGGCCTGATATCTACACAGTGGAGACTTGGATGGCACGCGGGGACCAGCTCGGGCGGCAATGGAAGATCATTCAAGCGCTGATTGCATCCCGGCGCGGCAAATCGGTCCCGGAACTGGCCGAGATGGTCGAGTGCCACACCCGCACGGTGTACCGGGACCTCGAAGCGCTGCAGGTTGCCGGGTTTCCCGTAACCACCGAACGAGACGGGCACCGGATGGTCTGGTCGCTTCTATCCGGCACCCAACAGACGCTTCCGATTCCCCTGAGCCTGCCGGAGCTGCTGGCCCTCTATTTCGGGCGACGGCTGGCGGGCGTGTTGAGGGGCACCGTATTCCACGATGCCCTGGAATCCCTATTCGAAAAAATCAAGGCGTTGCTGCCCGGGGAAATGGTTCAAGAGCTGGAACGGGCGCAGGCGGGGTTGTCGGTCGGAGCCACTCCGGTCAAGCCGCACGCGGCCTACCGCGGCATGATCGACACCGTCAACCAGGCCGTTTCTCAGCGGCGCCGCCTCGACATGATCTACCGATCGATGCGCGACAGGACTGAAACCCGTCGGCGGGTCGCCCCCTACCGCCTGCTGTTTTTCGATGGTGCGTTTTACATGATCGGCTATTGCGGCCTGCGCCGGGACATCCGGGTCTTCGCCCTGGACCGCATCCAACGCCTCGACCTCACGGATGAGCCTTTCGACCGGCCGGCCGACATGATCCTCGACGATTTCCTCAAGCCCAGCTTCGGCGTGTTCCTGGGCCCGCCCACAACGGTGCGGGTGCGGTTCGCATCGACGGTCGCCGGTTATCTGTCTGAAAAAACCTGGCACGCGAGCCAGAAGTTGACGCCGCAAAAGGATGGCTCCGTAATTTTCGAAGCGGAGGTGGCCGGAACCGAGGAAATCAAACGCTGGATTCTAACGTGGGGCGCCCATGCGGTCGTTCTGACTCCCGAGTCCCTGCGGGAAGACCTGCGGCGGGAGGCGGAGGCGCTGAAACGAAATTATCGCAGCTGAAACAATGGAGGGGATTCCATGCCGATTCGATTCATTTATATGACGGCCGGCAGCCTGGAGGAGGCCCGGCGTATCGGCCGGGAGCTGGTTTCCGCCCAGCTGGCGGCCTGCGTCAACATCCTCCCGCAGATGCAATCGATCTACGTCTGGGAGGGCCAGCTTCAAGAAGATGCGGAAGTGGTCATGATCGCCAAAACAACCGCCGCACACACCGCCGAACTCATTGCGAAAGTGAAGTCCCTCCACAGCTACAGCGTGCCCTGCGTCGTCAGCCTGGCGGTGGAGGACGGCCACCCGCCGTTTCTGGAGTGGATCGCCCGGAGCGTTGAGGGATAGTATTACCCAAGCCATGGTGCACGGCGCCATTTTATCGGCAAGAAAGTGTTTTTGATAGGGAAGAGGCTTTCAGCCTCGATTCAGCCGTCGCAGCCGGGGCTGCTATGGCGAAGTCGGCTCATCGCGGCTGGAAAGCCGCTCCCACAGAAAAGGCCAAACCTACTCGAATGCAATCTTGATGAATCTTGGGCGGTAAAGCCGCGCATCGGATTCGAGCAAGGCGAAATCGGTGGCGTTGGCCACATAGGTGACGATCAACTCATACGGCGCATCGCCTATTTCCGGATGGCCTTTGCCCGCATAGCAGAAGATTCGAGGATCCCAATCGATCTCGGGGCAGCGGTAAACCCGGACCGGCGGCCCCCACGGCCCCTGGGGTTTGCCCGCAAACCGCAGCGCGATGTGTTCCGACAGCCCGCTTTCGGTGTAAACGAGCACATAACGATTTGCAACTGGCTGATAAGAAACCGAAAACTCGGCAGCCACGTCGTCGCATACCGGACTGGCCCGATCCGCGTCGGGTACCCAGTCGCCGTCTCCCCAAAAGCGCCAGGCGTTGAAGTCTTCCAGCCGGTCCGCCGGCACGCGCGCAAGGAGCGCCTGCTTGCGCACCCAACTGCCGGCAGGGGTGTCCACGGTGCCGAAAATGTAGCAGATTCCTTCCCGTAAAAGCACCGAAGAACCGAACAGCCGCCGGTCGTTGCTCCAGGGGATTCTGTAGCGAATCATGGTCCAGTTTTCAGGAGCTTCGTCGGGGTTTTCGACCTTCCCCATCCAGGTGGACGCCAGTTTGAAGCCGAAGCCCGCAGGGCCGTCCGCCGGTTCGATCTCAAGCAGGAACAGGAAGAGCCCTTGCGGCGTGCGAACCCCGTGGTACGGCCAGAACCAACCGACTCCGTCCGCCGGCTGGAAAAAAGCCACGGGGGGACCGTCCGGTGGACTGCGGTACACAAACCGCAGAGACCCGTCGGAGGGTTCGCTGCCGGTCTGCAGCGCGGCCGAATTGTTGATCAGCTGCGAGGCGACTCGCCGGCCGTCCTGAACCCGCCCCACGAACGAGTCGCCGAACAGCCAGAGCACACGGTCGTGGCCCAAGGCAACGGTATAGGCGCCGTCGCCCCCGGTCCAGCCGGCCGCACGCTGGAAGGCCGCATCGTAGCGCGGCAGCGGTTCGACCGTGAAGCGCGGCGGCGTCTGGCAGGACGAAAGAAAGAGCAGGAGCAGAAGGAATATGAATCGTCTCATAATTATATTTTCGTTGTCATTCCGGCAGGCTTCTAGCCGGAATCCAGCAGGGCTTCCTGGTTGCCGACCCGGCCGTCATAACCAAGGCTGCTATTTCTCATCGATCGCGATCTTGCCCGCGTACATCTTTACGCCACGCGGGATTTTCCGGGATGCGAAACCGAAGGGCTTCGTGAACATGGGGTCGTCGATGACGTATCCCATCAGCTCATCGCGAAACGTGGGGTGTGCGATGCTGGCCAGCGCCAGGGCTTTCTCACCCACCGTCAGTTCCCGCAAATCAGCGATCCCCCACTCGGTGACAATCACCACGCCGTCATAGGAGCTCGCCGTAAGGCTGATGCCTGGAGGATGGTGCTTCACGATCTTGGATTGCCCCTTGTCGGTGGTGCTCTTCATGGCGATGATGGGGGTGCCGTGGATGCGGTCATTCAGGGCGCGGATGAAATCGGGCTGGCCCCCGACCCCGCTGTAGTAGCGGCGCAATTCGATGAAATCCGCCCAGACATTGCCGAAAAGGTCCACACCGACCGCAGTGTTCACCGAGATGAACGGGCTGTTCTTTCGGACGGTTTCGGCCGAATTGGTATAGGACGACGGCCGCATCTGAACGCCGGTGCGCATATGCACGAAGTCGTAGAGTTCGCGCGAGCCCATGACGAGGCTGGTGGTGCTGTAGCCCAGGTTGGCCTTCTTGCGGCGGTTGGTGACAATGCCCGCCTTTTCCAAAATCATCAGCCCGTCCCCATACAGCTCGGTCTGCACCCCGAGGTCGCGATAGCCCGCTGCACGCACCGTTCCGATCACGGCGTCCGGAATCTTGCCGATCCCGACCTGCAGGGTGTCGCCGTCGTGGATGAAGGCGGTGGCGATCAAATCGCCGATGCGCCGCTCGGCCGCGGAGAGATTTTCAAAATCCGGAGCCGGCAGCTCGTAGACCGGTTTGACGCCGTCGCGAACAAGGTAGTCGATCGAGCGCCCGTCGACGACGCTCTGGCCCTCGGTAAACGGCATGCTCGGGTCCAACTCGGCGATCACCACCCGGGCATGATCGATTGCGGTGTGCAGCGCTTCGACCGAAAGCCCTAAACTGAACTCCCCGGTAAACGGGTTCTGGCTGACCTTGAAAAAGGCCACATCCGGTTCAAAGCGCCGACCCTTGCCGATCAAGCTGTCGATGTTGGCCAGGGTGCAGGGCAGGTAATAGGCCCGGCCCTCGTTGGCGGCCCTGCGCACCTCGCCGCCCGAAAAAATGGAGAACGTCATGATCCGGTCCTGCAACCCCTTCTCGACGTACGGCACGGGGCCCTGGAGCAAGGTGTGCACCATTTTGATGAAGGGCAGCTTCGGGGCTCGCGCTTTCAGAGCCGCCGTGAGGGTCTCGATCGTAGACGTCGGGGTGGCGGCGTTCGACCCGACATAGCAGGTGATCTCTTTCTTGTGCTGAAAGTGGGAGGCCAGCACGTCGGCGAGCTGCGACAGCGTAATGGTTTTGGGCTCGGTGTTCATGGAGTCTTCCTATTTGGGGGTATCGAATCTTTCAAATCGCCTCGGGTCTCGCCCTGGCGTAAGAGGCTGGGAACGCCGGAGACTATAGGCTGAAGGCTGAAGGCCGAAGGTCTATTGAGAATTACGCAGAGAACGAATCAAGCCAAAACAGCGACCTCATCAGCCAGCTTAAACGCCCTAAGTTTCGTGTGGTCCCGCATGCCTTTCCTTCTACCCTCAGCCTATAGCCTTCAGCCTAGTTACCTTCACAATTACCATCTTTCTGAAATATTTCAAATTAACAAATACGCTGCAAATTGCTACATTTGTAGCAAAAAAATTGATTTTACAGGAGGATAAACCATGGCCAGCCCCTTGAGACTGAACGCGGCGCTGATTGAAGCGGCCGGGAGAGAAGGTGCCGTCCAGAAACGATCGGTCCCCAGGCAGATCGAATTTTGGGCCGAGCTGGGCAAGGCGGTTGAAAGCGTAGTCGGCCCCGCCGATGTGGTTGCCGTGATCCAGGGGATCAAGAAGATCAAGGTGGAACCAGTGGCATCGCAGGAGGCCATTATACCCGTAAAGAGCGATCAGTTGACCTCTGTGGCGGCGCACCCGTTTTTCAACATGGCTGGGGAAGAACCGCGTACCGTCCAGGATCAGATGAATACTTTAAGAAAGTCCCGGTTCAATGATGTTTGACACGGACATATTCTTCTGGATCCAACGGGGCAATCAAAAGGCCGCCAAGCTGATCGACCGATCGACTGAACGATGTCTCTCCGCCTATTCTTATCTGGAGTTGCTGCAAAACGCCAAGAACAGACAGCAGCAGGATTATATCCATGATTTTCTTTCTTCGTTCGGCTTTGTATCGCTTCCACTCACGGAAAATATCGGCCATCGGGCCCTGATTTATATTGAAGCGTATTCGCGGTCGCATGGACTCAGGGCCGGCGATGCCATCATCGCCGCCACGGCCGCAGAGAACAACATGATCCTGGTTTCAAGCAACGCCAAACATTTCAGGCCCATCCAGGGACTGAAACTCAAGATCTTCAAGCCGTAGCCATCTCGCCGCCCTGCGTGCCGGCCTCTTTTTTCTCTCCAAGTAAGTTGGTTTCCTTGTTTTGTGGGAGCGGCATCTTGCCGCAATTTTGTCGTGGCTGGAAGCCACTCCCACAAATGACAACAAAGGGGGAAAAGGGGAACTTTGATTTTCCCAAACCCCGTTCTTCTTGTTTGAATCCGCATTTGGCCTTATGATCTGGGTCGCAGCGGTTAGGTTGGTTTCTTTGTTTTGTGGGAGCGGCATCTTGCCGCGATTCTGTCGTGGCTGGAAGCCACTCCCACAAAGAACAACCCTTCTTGCAATACATGGCTACGAAGAAAGACCACACTTCTATGAAGAAACTCACTTTGCTGGGCGTAGCCATATGCGCCCTGCTTGGGTCGGCCGCCGCAGTTGACTCCGCCCTGGCGATGCGCTGCGGCTCGCGTCTGATCTCGGAAGGCGATCCCCGGGATAAGCTGGCGAACGAATGCGGACCGCCGTCCAACGTGGAAACCTGGGAGGAGGAGCGATATCACCACTACGACTCCTTGCCGCCGTCGAATCAGTATCGGGAATTCGAGCGCTATGGCAGCGCCTATCGCGTCAAGGTTCTCGTCCGCGTCGAGCTGTGGACATACAACTACGGCCCCAGCCGCTTCATGGACTATGTCCGCATCGAGAACGGGAGGGTCGTCAGAATCTACAGCGGAGGGTACGGTTATTAATCGAATTCAATCTCACTGCCAAGTAAGTTGGGTCATTTTCTGTGGGAGCGGCTTTCCAGCCGCGATGATCGAGGCTGAAAGCCTCTCCCACAAATAAAAGCTCTCCTGCCGATAAAGTGTGGCGGCGCGTGCCATGATTTACTTAACGGCAATTGATAGAGAACCGCGCTGGCGTTAGCATGATGCTAAAAGTGTAATCGCTGGAGGCATAGAATGATTAGAACCCAAATCCAATTGACCCGAGAGCAGTTCGATGCAGTCAAACGAATGGCGGCATCGCGGAATCTTTCCAGCGCCGAGGTCATCCGACAAGCGATCGAGACCTTATTGAAGTCGCGCAGCGGGTTGGAAGAAGAGCATAAACGATCGCGTGCGCTCAAAGCAGCCGGGGCGTTCGAGTCGGGGAGGCGAGACGTCTCGAAGAACCACGACGCGTATCTCTATGAAATAAAAGCCATTATTGACTTTTCGGCAGCGAGGGTGATATAGTCAATTTTATTCAACAAACCGCCAGTTTAACCCATCCGCGGGTTCCCTTCCCGAAAGGGGAAGAAACCTAAACAGCCTGCGAGGTAAAGCGGTGAGCCGTCCATCAGGATTCACCATGATTGAAATGGTCGTCGTTCTGCTGCTGATGACCATCATCGCGGCAACCGTGCTCGGGCGGGCCATTACCACGAGTGACATCGACCTGAATTCCGAAACGGATAAAATCCGCAATCACCTGCGCTTCGCCCAGGCTGAGGCGATGAAACGCTCGAATAATGTCTGGGGGATCAAATCAGCGGGCACCCAGTATTGGCTGTTCAGCGGCACCGACCCCGATAACGCCGCCAACGAAATCAGGCTCCCCGGCGCCACCTATACCGGCGCCAGCAACCGCATCAATGAAAGCGACATCGGCGTCACGCTGAGCGATTTCACGGTCTTCTTCAACCGCATCGGCAGACCCTATAGCCCGGATGCCGTCACCGCCCTTGCCGACCAGTTGTCCATCACGG
>JALOPB010000152.1 GCA_025454115.1 Desulfobacterales bacterium
GAAATTGCGGTTCGAGGTCCGCACGGACACCCCGCCGCTCTTCGGCGAGAAGTGCACCCCCACGCAGAATCCGCAGGCACTTTCCAGGATGCGCGCCCCTGCGCCGATGAGGTCGTCCAGGGCCCCGTTCCGGGCAAGCGTCCGCAGGATCTGGCGGGAGCCGGGGGCGATGCCCAGGCTGACGCCGGGCGCGATGGTCCGCCCGCGCAGCATGGCCGCCGCCGTCATCATGTCCCGGTAGGAGGAATTCGTGCAGGAACCGATGCAGACCTGGTCGATTTTCAAGCCCGCGACGTCCGATAGCTTTCTGACGTTGCCCGGGCTGTGCGGAACGGCCGCCAGGGGTTCGAGCGCCGCCAGATCGACTTCGATGACGCGGTCATAGCGCGCCCCGGAGTCGGCCGCCAGCTCCCGCCAGTCGTTCTCGCGGCCCTGGGCCTTGAGAAACCGCCGCGTGATCTCGTCCGACGGAAAGATCGACGTCGTCACTCCCATCTCGGCGCCCATGTTGGCGATCGTGGCCCGAGCGGGAACGCCAAGGCCCTGCACCCCTTCCCCGCCGTACTCGAGCACCACGCCCACGTTGCCTTTGGTGGTGAGCATCGACAACAGGTGCAGCACGACGTCCTTGGCCGATACCCATTCGCGCAGCCGGCCGGAAAGCTTGACCAGATAGACCCGGGGGCAGATCAGGCGGAACGGCCCGCCACCCATGGCCACGGCCACGTCCAGGCCGCCGGCGCCGATCGCGATCTGGCCGATGCCGCCGCCCGTCGGCGTGTGGCTGTCGGCGCCGAGGAGCGTCGTACCGGGTTTGCCGAACCGCTCGAGATGCACCTGATGGCAGATCCCGTTGCCGGCGCGTGAATACACCGCGCCGAACTTGGCGGAGACGCTCTGCAGGTAAAGATGATCGTCGCTGTTTTCGAAGCCGATCTGCTGGGTGTTGTGGTCGATGTAGGTCACCGACCGATCCGTCCGAATCGCGTCGATGCCCAGGGCTTCGAACTGCAGAAACGCCATGGTGCCGGTGGCGTCGTGGACGAGCGTCTGGTCGATTTCGACGGCGATTTCGCGGCCGGGCACGTAGTCGCCTTCGCGCAGATGCGCCGAATCAAGCCCCCTGGAGCATCTTCGGTTTCTTGAACATCGGATAGACGATCGAAAAAAGCGCGCCTGCCAGCAAAACTACGCTGATCGGGCTGCTGACCAGGCCTAGCGGGCTGCCACCGGAGAGCAGCAGCGCCCGGCGAAGCGAGAGCTCGGCCAGATCCCCCAGGACCAGGGCCAGGATGCACGGCGCCACCGGGACTCCGAACTTGCGCATGAAATAGCCGATCACGGAGAAAGCGAACATCAGGAACAGATCGTCCACGCTGTTGTTGAGCCCGAAGGCGCCGATGACGCAGAGGATCATGATCGCCGCCGAGAAGACCGAGTAGGGCAGCCGGTTCAACTCGAGAAAGAGACGGATCGCCGTGCCCGTCAGCACGAGCAGCAGCAGGTTCGTGAGCAGCATGGCCGCGAAGATTCCGTAGACGATATCGGGCCGCTGGGTCAGCAGCAGCGGTCCCGGCTGCATGCCGTGGATCATGAAGGCCGCCACCATCATGGCCGTGGTGTTGCTGCCGGGCAGCCCCAGCGAGAGCAGCACGGTCATGGACCCACCGGTGGATGCGTTGTTGGCGCATTCGGCGGCCATCAGGCCCTCCACGGCGCCCTTGCCGAACTTCTCCGGTTCATGTTTGGCGGTCCGGGCCGCCTCGCCGTAAGCCAGAAAAGCGGCGATAGTGGCCCCGGCGCCCGGCAGCGCGCCGACAATGGTCCCGATGATGGGTGAGCGAATCATCGTCAGCAGGTATTTCTTGAACAGCGACAGTGGCGGCAGTTCCTTGAGCAAGCCGCGGTACTGAACCCCGCCCTTGTATTCCTTGAAGGGCTCTTCCGCCTCGATGAAGATCTCGGAGACGGCCAGCAACCCCACCATGGCCACCACGAAGTTGATGCCGCCCAGAAGCGTGACGGTATCGAACGTGAAGCGCTCCTCGCCCGTGATGCCGTCGGTTCCGACGGTCGCCAGGAACAGGCCGAAGAAACAGGACAGGAATCCCTTCAGCATCGACCCGCCCGACAGGCCCGACACCACGCTCAAGCCGAGTACGGTCAACGCGAAATACTCCGCCGGCCCGAACCGCAGCGCGAAATTGGCGATCAGGGGCGTGGCAAGAATCATGACGAAGACGCTGAAGAGCCCGCCGAAGATCGAACAGAGCAGATATACCCACATGGCATAGGCGGCGCGGCCCTGCTTGGCAAGCGAATGTCCCTCGATCACCGTGGGCACTGAAGAGGGCTCACCCGGGATGCCGAAGAGAATCGATGTGATCGACCCGCCGGTGATGCCCCCCAGATAGGCCCCAATCAGCAGGACGAACGCGGTCATCGGCGAAAGCGTATAGGTGAACGAGAGCAGCAGGACCACGCCCATGGACGTGCTGATGCCCGGCAGCGCCCCGGCCAGCAAGCCCCAGAGGGCGCCAAGCGCCATTGCAATCAGGTTCTGCGGCATCAGGACCGTTGCGAAGGCCTGCAGGTAGACGTCAACCATGTCGGCAACCCTCCCTCATCAAAAACCTAATAGAACAGGCGGCTGAAATCGGCAAAAATACCGATCCCCTTCGGAAAGGGAATGGTGATGAACTTCGCGAACACGGCGACGATGATGGCCGTGAGCAGGAACGGCGAAACGAACAGGATCCCCTTGCGGCGTTCACCCAAAGCCAGGGCGAAGGACGGGATATACAGCAACGTCGCAAGAATGAATCCGATCCAGGGAACCACAACCATGTATATGAGAAAACAGACCACACTCAGCGTGACGGTGACCCGCTGTCGCTTCTTCTCGGCGATGCTCTCCGGCGTTTCGTCTTCGGTGGAGCCTACATCGCGTCGGGCTTTGCGCAGGCTGGCAACCAGAAGCGCCACGCTTAAAAGGAAAGAAGCCCCGAGCGCAAGCAGGGGCCAGAGGCCGCTGCCGATTTCCCCCGGCCGGCCCTGGCCCGCCAGGTCCAATCCCTCGTAAAACATGAAGCCGAAAAAGGCGACGCAAACGGCAAAGAAGACGATTTCACCCGTTTTCATTGACGACCTGCCTGTGGTGGCGGATCCGGGGAAGCGAACCTCCCCGCATCCGCGAATTAAGCCGAACTCCCCTGCCCCGGCTATTTCAAGTATCCCAGCTCCTTGAGGACCGACGTGAAGAACTCGACCTGTTCTTCCATGTATTTCCGCGTTTCTTCCGGTCCCAGGTAGCCCGGCCGCGCATCCAGGTGGTTGTCCTTGACGAATTTCACATACATGGGGTGATCCAACGACTTCTGGATGACGTCCACCAGCAGTTTTTGGCGTTCCGGTGGGGTTCCCTTGCGAACCCCCCATGCGCGCATCAAGCCGTGGGTGTAATCGATGCCCAGTTCCTTGGAGCAGGGCACATTCGGAAGCGCGGGATGGCGTTTGTCCATGATGACGCAGAGCGACTTCAGCTTGCCGGCTTCGATCAGCGGCAGGGTCTCGGCCAGTTCTTCGACCGCCCCGGTGATATGCCCTCCCAAGATGGCCGCCTTGATCTCTGCACCCGAGTCGAACGGCACGAAGGTTACCTGCACGCCGGACTTCTGGAAAAACGCCACGGTTTGGATTTCCGACCACCCACCCGGAGAGGTTCCCGCAAATTTCAGCCCCTTGGGGTTCTTCTTGCCCCACTCGATCATGTCAGCCAGGGTTTTGAACTGCGATTCGCCGGAAATCGTCACCGCCGAGGTGTCCCATTGGATCCGGCACAGGGGGTCGAAGTCCCGCAGGATGTGCGCGCGGGTCTTGGGCTTGGCCGCGTCGATGAGATGCGAGGTGGTGATAGCCAGCACCGTATAGCCGTCAGCCGGTTGCTGCGAGGCGTAGAGCATGCCCTTGGTCGCGCCGCCGCCCGGCATGTTGTTCACCACCAGTCCGTTTTTGAGCTGGGGCTTCAGTCCTTCCGCCACCGCCCGCGCGGCTGTGTCGCTGCCGCCGCCGGCGCCGAAGGGCACCAGAATTTCAATGGCTCTTTCCGGATATTCCGCCGCCGTGGCGTTAAGCCCCGGAAGCGCCCCAAGGATAAAAAGAAGCGACACGATGAAGCAGAGACCCCTTTTCATGTTACCCCTCCCTTTTTCGAATTGAGCGTTGTCAAGCGAAGCCTGCCCGCATGGCTTCAGGGACGGCCGTTTTCAGGAAACCAGCTTTCGGCGCGAGTATGTGGGAAGCACTTGAGTTTGTCAATATCACTGCAGTCTTCAGGATTCATGCCAAATGGAGCCAAACCGGCGGCGCCCGGCCGAAACGAAATCAAGCGGGTTGTGAAACCGGATCGAACCGAGACGATGTTCATATGGGTTGACATGAAGTTTAATTGGTGAAACATAATGTTTCGAGTCAATCAGAGGCCTGCGATGAGCATCAAAAAGGTCAACCTCGGAATTTTTGCCTCCAGCCCTTCCCTGATGGGCCGCATCGAAGCACTCGGCGCGCACCGGCAGATCCGCATTGAATTCGACACCCACGGCCTGGACGACGCCGTCCCGATCGCGGCCGAGATGGAACGCCAAGGCATTGAAGTTGTCGTCGGCCGCAGGGGCACAGCCCACCTGCTCAGGGAGAACCTGCGCATCCCGGTGCTCTCCTTTCCGCACCGCTCCCTCGATATCCTAATCAGCCTCAAAGCCGCCGCCCGGATCGGCCGGCGCGTTCTGTTTCCGGTGTTCCGGCAGGAGATGACCGGCATCGGCATCCTGGAGGAGCTCCTGGACATCGAGCTCATTCAGAAGATCTACCGCGACGCGGCCAGCCTGGAGAAGGCCGTCACGCGCGCCAAACGCCGGGGCTGCGATGTCGTCGTCGGCGGCGGAGTCACGCAGCGGATCGCCGAATCCATCGGCCTCAAATTCGTCGAAATCCGCACCTCGGACGAGGACATCGCGGCCACCCTGGACAACGCCGTCTCCGTTGCATTGGGCGGCCGCGAGCAGAAGGCCGTGGCTCAGCGTTATCGCGCCATCATCGACGCGGCTTCGGACGGACTGGTAGCGGTCGACGCGGCCGGCCGCGTTACCGCCGCCAACGCCGCCGCGCGCAAGGCGCTCAAGATCGGCGAGAACGATGCTCTCGGCCGGCCGGTTCTCACGCTTCTGCCGGAAAGCCCCGTCCTGCAGGTCCTGGGAAACCGGTCGGCGATCCACGACCGCCTTGGCCAGATCCGGGACGACCGGTTCATCTTCAACCACCTGCCCATTCTCCTGGACGGCGAGGCCATCGGCGCCGTGTCGACCTTTCGCGACATCGGCAACGTGATGCGGACGGAGAGCGTGGTGCGCCGATCCCTCTCGGCCGGCTTGGTCGCGAAGTACAAGCTCAAGGAACTGGTCCACGTCAGCCCGGCCATGCGCGAGGTCGTGGAGCTCGGCCGGCAGTATGCCCGCACGGAATCCACGATTCTCGTGATCGGCGAGACCGGTACGGGCAAAGAGATCTTCGCCCAAGGCATCCACGACTTGAGCCGCCGCACCCGCTTCCCGTTCGTCTCCATCAACTGCGCGGCGCTGCCCGAGCAGCTGCTGGAAAGCGAGCTTTTCGGGCACGAGGAGGGAGCCTTCACCGGCTCCAAGCGCGGCGGGAAGCCTGGGCGGTTCGAGCTTGCCCACCAGGGAACGATCTTCCTGGACGAAATCGATTCCACCCCCGAGGCCATGCAGGTCCGCCTGCTGCGCGTGCTGCAGGAGCGCGAGGTCATGCGCGTCGGCGGCGACCGGATCATACCGGTCGACGTGCGCGTCATCGCCGCGGCCAGCCGCGATCTGACCGCAGCGCTGCAGGAGGGCAGCTTCCGGGCCGACCTTTTCTTCCGCCTCAACGTCCTGCGCATCCAGATCCCGCCCTTGCGGCAGCGTCAGGAAGACATCCCGGTGCTGCTCGATTTTTTCATCCGGATGTTCTCGGGCCGGCAGCAGATCGAGCCGATCCGCCTTCCGCCAGCCTACATCGACCTGCTGCAGCAATGCGCCTGGCCGGGCAACGTCCGCCAACTCAAGAACTTCGCCGAGCGCCTGGTGCTGAACTGCAGCCTGAGGTGCAGCCCCGACATGCTGGAGATCCTCTACCGCGAACTGATCCAGTTCAGCGGCGTCACGAGCAGCGGCTCGGCGACGGCAGTCCCTCACCTTCCGACGCCCTTGAGGGACCATGTCCGCGAAACCGCCCTCCAAAGCGAAAGAGCCATCATCCTGGAAGCGCTCCAAGACACCCGCTATCGGTTGAGCCGGACGGCGGAACACCTTGGGATCAGCCGCACGACCCTTTGGCGCAAGATGAAGGCGCTAGGGCTGGGCTAGCCTGCCCGGCCCCCGCACCGGCCGTGACTGGCATCCTTATTGCTCCCTCATATTTTTAACACAAAGGAGGACGACATGCAGAAACGCATCCCGGCCGTTCTCATGCGGGGCGGCACCAGCAAGGGGTTGTTTTTCCATGAAAGAGACCTGCCGGCGGACCCGGCGGCCCGCGAGCGGGTGATCCTGGCCGCCTACGGCAGCCCGGACCCCTACCGGCGCCAGATCGACGGCATCGGCGGCGCTCAGAGCGTCACCAGCAAGGTCGCCGTCATCAGCTCCTCGCCGTCGCCCGACTACGACGTGGTCTATCATTTCGGCCAGGTCTCCATCGACCGTCCGATCGTGGACTACAAAGCCAACTGCGGCAACATGTCTTCCGCTGTGGGACCCTTTGCGGTGGACGAAGGGCTGGTGGCGGCCGTCGAGCCAGTGACCCGCGTGCGCATCCACCAGAAGAACACGGACAAGCTCATCATCGCTGAGGTCCCGGTCCGGGATGGAGCATTCGATCCCACCGGCGACTACGCCATCGACGGCGTGCCTGGAACCGGCTCGCGCATCCTCCTGCGCTTCGTGGACCCTGCCGGCGCCGTCACCGGCCGGCTCTTTCCCACCGGCCGCCGCAGGGACCGCTTCGACATCGCCGGCCTGGGCGCCGTGGACGTCTCCTGCGTCGACGCCGCCAACCCCTTCGTGTTCGTCCGCGCCGAATCCCTGAATTTGAAAGGCACCGAGGCCGAAGAGATCGAGCGCAACGCCGAGATCAAGTCCACGCTGGAGGCCGTGCGCTGCCGCGCCGCGGTCGCGCTGGGAATCACCGCCACGGAGGAAGAGGCCACCCGGCGCAGCCAGGCCGTTCCCAAAGTAGCCTTGGTCGCAGCGCCCCGACCTTACTTGGCGTTGAACGGACGGCAGATCGAATCCGGCGACGTGGATCTGCTGGCCCGCATGATGTCCATGGGAAATCTGCACCGCACCTATGCCGTCAGCGGCGCGGTCGCCGCAGCCGGCGCGGCCATGATCCCGGGCACCATCGTCAACGATCTGCTTTCGGAGAAAGCGCGCGGCCGGGACCTCCTGCGCATCGGGCATCCCGGAGGCGTCATCGAGGTCGGCGCCGTGATCGAATCGCGCGCAGACGAAGTCACCTACAGGGAAGCCGTGCTCGGACGCACATCCCGACGCCTGATGGAGGGCAGCGTACTGGTGTCGGAGCACTGTTTCGGCTAAACGGATAAATCGCGGCAAGAGGCCGCTCCCACCCAAGCACGCGAATGAGGAAAAACTCTCGTGGCCAAGAAAAAGACGTATCGCATCGTGGTCCTGCCGGGTGACGGGATCGGACCTGAAATCGTGGATGCCGCCCTGGACGTCCTGGAGGCGGTCCAGGAGCTCTCCGGCGGGTTCTCCCTGGCCTACGAATACCATCCGGCCGGCGCGGGCTGCTACCGGGACACCGGTGAGGCCATCTCGGAGCAGGCCCTGGAGGCCTTCCGCACGGCTGACGCCACCCTGAAGGGACCGGTCGGGCTGCCGGATGTGCGCAAACCGGACGGAACCGAAGCCGGGCTCCTGGGAGGCATTCTGCGAGTGGGGTTCGATCTCTACGCCAACGTCCGGCCGATCCGCCTGTACCCGAATGCGGCCACCCCGCTGGCCGGCCGGTCGGCGGACGACATCGACTACGTGATCGTGCGTGAAAACACCGAAGGGCTCTATCTCTCGCGGGGCGTGGGCCTGGTGACCCCCCAGGCGGCGACGGACAGCCTGCTCATGACCGCCCGCGGCTGCGAGCGCATCGCCCGGTTC
>JALOPB010000153.1 GCA_025454115.1 Desulfobacterales bacterium
CTACGGAGCGCATGGGCTGTTGAAGCGTCCGGGTGTCGATCCCGCGCCGTCTCAATGCAACCGCCACCGTCGCGCTGTTTTCCAGAACGCTCAGGTGATACAGACACTGTTCGAGGCTCTGCCCGCGGGCAAACGGGCCATGGCCCCTGACGATGGCGAGAGGGGCCTGGCGCAGGTAAGCGGGAATGCGTTGCTCCATTTCGGATGAACCAACCGTGTCTTGGAAAATTCCCACCGGAACGGCTCCGATCAGACCGGCGCCCCAGACGTCCACCGGCTGGAAGAGATACTCGGGCGGATTCGACCCCGGGAAGTCGCTTGGGCTCAGGAAGATCGGTTCTCGGGCAGATTCAAAACCGATCAGGGTGCTGGCGATCGCATGGCAGTGGACACACGCGTTTACGCCGGGAAGCTCCAGCACGCGGCGGTGGGTGTTGGCTTCAGATGACGGCCGGGCGGGTCCTGCATGGCGCATATCTTTGAAGCGCACTGCGACCAGATCTGCCGGGGAGAGGTCCCCGCATGCGGAGCCGGAGGCGGTGATCCAGAAGCGCTCGGCGTTCTCAGGGTCCCGGCAGGACATGTTGCCGCTGTGGGTGTTGTTGAGGTTCGTGCGCATGAGCGCTGAGCCGACGGTTTTGAATCGACGGTGGGTTACCCCAAGGTTGCTGAGCGTGCTCATTGGAACCATCAAGAAAAAAGCGGCTTAGGCCAGCTGTCGGATGGGCCGGCCATAGGCGTTGCTGGCCGAGGGGCGCCATAAGGTTGCCCTGGAAATCCAAGAAAGCCAGCCAGGATTCGACCAGCTGGTTGTTTATGGTCGGGGCGGTCAGATTTGAACTGACGGCCCCCTGCTCCCAAAGCAGGTGCGCTACCAGGCTGCGCCACGCCCCGATTTGCTCGCTTTTTTAACACGACCCGGGCCATTGCGCAAGGACCCGGTTGCAAATCCTGCGGCAGAGAGTTGGAAATGCCCACCGTTGTTGACATGGCTGGTTTTTGACTTTATACTGAATCAAAAGCGTGAAAAAATTACCTTTATGTAGTTTTGACCCGCTGATGGAGCCGCTCGCGAGGCTCAGGTGGGCTTTTTCTTGCCTAAAACGGCGTGATGCCACCGACGGGCGAGAGTGGCGGAACTGGTAGACGCACTGGATTTAGGATCCAGCTCTGGCGACAGAATGGGAGTTCAAGTCTCCCCTCTCGCACCATTTTCGGCGCTCCTCAACCCGGCAACCGCCGATCCCTCCGGGAAAAATATATGTTAGGAAGGCGTTGAATCGATGCAGGTAACCGTTGAAGACATCAGCACTGTCAAGAAGACCCTTCATGTAGAGATCCCCCGCGATGAGGTGGTTCGGGAGATCGACAAGGCTTATGAAGAAATCAAAAAGAGCGCTAAAATAAAAGGGTTTCGACCCGGGAAAGTCCCGCGATCGGTACTGGAGAAAATGTTCAGAAAGGATGTGCTGGCCGACGTATCCTCCCGGCTGATTCAGAGTTCGTTCATCGACGCGGTCAGGGACAAGGATCTGCGGGTCGTAGGCCGGCCAAAGCTCGATCCGCCTGCAATCGACTTGTCGCAGCCATACCGGTATGCCGCGACCGTGGAAGTGACCCCCGCGATTGCGGATATTGAGTTGAAGGGGATGAAGCTGAAACGATCCGTTTACAAAGTCACCGAGGCCGAGGTCGATACCCAGTTGAAGATGCTGCAGAAAAACCTGGCGCGGTTGCAGAAAATCGCCGATCGTCGCCCCGTGCGCGACGGCGACCATCTATTGTTGGATTTCGAGGGCTTCAAAGACGGCCGGCCGTTTGCGGGCGCCCCCAAGACCGAAAATTTTACCATGAAAGTGGGCGCTGGCACCGTTCTCAAGGAGTTTGATCAGCACCTGATCGGCATGGCGGCCGGCGAGACGCGTGAATTTCCGATCACCTTCCCCGCCGATTATGCCAACAAGGCCCTGGCCGGCCAGGCGCTGAATTTCAGAGTGACATTGAGCGAAATCCGCGAAGAGATCCTTCCGGAGATCAACGATGATTTTGCCAAGAGCGCCGGCCGCTTCGAAACGCTGGAAGACCTCAAGCGGGGAATCACGACGAACCTGACCCAGGGATATGACAAGCGGGCCGAACAGGAACTCAGCGAGCAAATCTTCACCGGCCTGCTCGAACGCTGCCAGTTCGAGGTGCCGGAGGCCTTGGTGGAAATGGAGCTGGATGGCATCGTCGAAGAGGCTGAGCGTTCCTTTTCTTACCGCAATACCTCGTTAGAGGACGCCGGGCTGTCCCGTGAGATCATCGCCGAAAAATACCGCGACACGGCGCTGAAACAGGTCAAACGCCACCTGATTCTGGGAAAAATCATCGACCAGGAAAAGCTCGATCTGAGCGAGGAAGAGCTCAATGACGCCATGCAGAAAATGGCGGACAGCTTCCAACAGCCGGTGGCGGAGATCCGGCGATACTACCGTGAGAACCCCGAAAAGCTGGATTACTACAAGCATGCGTTGCTGGAAAAGAAAGCGATCAAGTTCGTGCTGGACGGCAGTATGATCGAAGAGGCCAGCTCCGAATCCCATTAGCTCCGAATCGGCCATTCGGACCGACGGAGCGATTGACGAAACCGAACCAGAAGGAGAACGAGAGTGCCACTGATTCCCATGGTTATCGAACAAAGCAGCCGCGGCGAGCGGGCCTACGACATTTACTCGCGGTTGTTGAAAGACCGCATCATTTTTCTGGGCTCTGCCATGAATGACGAGGTCGCCAATCTGCTCATTGCGCAGCTGCTGTTTTTGGAATCCGAAGATCCGGACAAAGATATCAATTTTTACATCAACTCGCCGGGGGGATTGGTGACGGCGGGTTTGGCGGTTTACGACACCATGCAGTACATCAAACCGGACATTGCTACAGTTTGCATCGGCCAGGCTGCCAGCATGGGAGCCCTGCTGCTTACGGCGGGAACCCGGGGCAAACGCTACTCGCTGCCCAACGCCCGGATTTTGATCCATCAGCCGATGGGCGGGTTTCAGGGGCAGGCGTCGGATATCGAGATCCAGGCCAAGGAAATGCTGCGGATGAAGGAGGCGCTGAACCAGATCCTCGTGCAGCACACCGGCAAAACGATGGACTCCATCCAGCGCGATACCGACCGGGATTACTTCATGAGCGCTCAAGAGGCACAAACTTACGGAATCATCGATCATGTGATCGCCAACCGTCAGGACCTCGACCGTTTGGACAAGCCGGAGGAATAGCATGGCGAAGAAAAAGGACGACAACGACAACCTGTTCTGCTCGTTTTGCGGCAAGAACCAGTCCGAGGTCCGCAAACTGATCGCCGGCCCTGCAGTCTACATCTGCGACGAGTGCATCCAACTGTGCAGCGAGATCATCGAAGAGGAATCCGAAAAAGACGCCAAGGATACGACGCATTTCCTGACCCCCAAAGAAATCAAGGAACGCCTGGACGGTTACGTGATCGAGCAGGAGCCGGCCAAAAAAATCCTTTCGGTCGCGGTTTACAACCACTACAAACGCCTGGAATCGGCTTTCAACGCCGGGGACGTGGACGTACAGAAAAGCAATATCCTGCTGATCGGCCCGACCGGATGCGGCAAGACCCTGCTGGCCCAGACCCTGGCCCGGTTTCTGAACGTGCCCTTTACGATCGCCGACGCGACCAGCCTGACCGAAGCCGGTTATGTGGGGGAAGACGTCGAAAACATTATCCTGTCCTTGCTGCAGAATGCCGACTACGACGTTGAAAAGGCCAAACGCGGGATCGTCTACATCGACGAGATCGACAAAATCGCGAGCAAGGCCGACAACCCCTCGATCACCCGGGACGTTTCGGGTGAAGGCGTGCAGCAGGCGCTGCTCAAAATTTTGGAGGGCACGCTGGCCAGCGTGCCTCCCAAGGGCGGCCGCAAGCACCCTCAGCAGGATTTTATCAAGGTCGATACCACCAACATTCTGTTCATTTGCGGCGGTACCTTCACCGGCCTGGAAAAGATCATTCAGCGTCGCCTGGGGCCCAAGTTGATGGGCTTCGGCGCTAAAATTGTGCAGGAAAAGGAGCTCACGATCGGCGACACGCTCAAAGTGGTGCAACCGGAGGATCTGGTCAAATACGGCATGATCCCCGAATTTCTCGGCCGGCTGCCGGTGATCGCCACGCTGCACGAGCTGAACGAAGACAGTCTGATTCGCATCCTGAAGGAGCCTAAGAACGCCCTGATCAAGCAGTACCAGAAACTTTTCGAGATGGAGGGCGTGAATCTGCGCTTCACCGACAGCGCCCTGTCGGCGGTTTCCAAGGAGGCGATCAAGCGCAAATCCGGGGCACGTGGCCTGCGCGCCATCATGGAATCCTGCATGCTCGACATCATGTACGAGTTGCCCTCTCTCGAAAACGTCAAAGAATGCGTCATCAGCGAGGATGTGGTGCTGAACAAGGAGGACCCCATCCTGCTGTTTGAACAGACCAAGAAACAGGCTTGACTATGGTGAACATTCCAAAGTTTTTCAAAGACGGAGAATCCAATCCGAACCGGATCGTGCTGCCGCTGCTGCCCCTCCGGGACATCGTCGTATTTCCATTCATGGTGGCACCCCTGTTCGTGGGGCGGCCCAAGTCCGTCAATGCCTTGACCGAGGCCATGAACAAAGACAAGGTGGTTTTTCTGGCCACCCAGAAAAAGGCCGGAATCGACAACCCGGGCGAGCAGGACATCAGCGAGATGGGCACCATCGGCAAGGTGCTGCAGTTGCTGCGCCTGCCGGACGGGACGGTGAAGGCCCTGGTGGAGGGCAAAGGCCGGGCTCGGGTCGTGCGGTTTCTGCCGGAGGAGGAATTCTTCCGGGTAGAATTAGAACGGCAGGCCGAAAAAGAGCTCTCCACGGCGGAGTCCACTGCCCTCATGCGTTCGGTCATCGAGACGTTCGAGGAATACGCCGGGCTCAACCGTAGCATCTCCAAGGAGCTGGTCACCAATGTGACCTCTATCGCCGATCCGTCCCAGATGGCCGACACCGTGGCTTCGCATTTCTCCTTTAAGCTTGAAGATAAGCAGCGGCTGCTCGACACGCTGGATCTGGCCGAGCGCCTGCCCCTGTTGCTGAGTCTGATCAAGATGGAGATCGAAGTCTTCCGAATGGATCAGCGCATCAAGAGTCGCATCAAAGACCAGATGGAGAAGACTCAGAAGCAATATTATTTGAACGAGCAAATGCGGGCCATCAAAAAGGAAATGGGCGCCGAGGACGATCTCAGTGACGAGATTCGGGAAATCGAGGAAAAGCTCAAAAACAAGAAGATGCCCAAGGAGGCGACCGAGAAGGTTGAACACGAGCTCAAAAAGCTCAAAATGATGACGCCCATGTCGGCCGAAGCGACGGTGGTGCGCAACTACATTGACTGGATCCTGAGTCTGCCCTGGTATGAGAAGACCGACGTGGGGGACGACCTGTTGCAGGCGGAGCGGATCCTGGAAGAAGACCATTACGGGTTGGAAAAGCCCAAGGAGCGCATCCTGGAATATCTGGCCGTGCAGGCACTGGTGAAGAAAATCCGTGGGCCGATCCTGTGCTTTGTAGGTCCTCCTGGCGTGGGCAAGACATCGTTGGCCAAGTCCATCGCCCGCGCCACCGGTCGCAAATACATACGCCTGTCGCTGGGGGGGGTGCGGGATGAGGCCGAAATTCGCGGCCACCGCCGAACCTATATCGGCGCTATGCCCGGCAAGATCATCCAGTCGCTCAAAAAGGTGGGCGCGAGCAACCCGGTGTTCTGCCTGGACGAAGTCGACAAGATGAGCATGGATTTTCGGGGGGATCCTTCGGCGGCCTTGTTGGAAGTGCTCGACCCCGAGCAAAATTTCGCTTTCAACGACCATTACCTCGATTTGGACTACGACCTGTCGGATATCCTGTTCATCACGACCGCCAACACGCTGCCCGACATCCCGCTGCCGCTTCAGGACCGAATGGAGATCATTCGGCTGCCGGGATATACCGAGGTCGAGAAATTCCACATCGCCGAACAGTTCCTCCTTCCGAAGCAGCTCAAGGCCAACGGCCTGGAGGGCCGGAAGGTTGAATTTTCCAAGAACGCCGTCCTGGCCGTGATTCGGCGCTATACTCGCGAGGCTGGGGTGCGTAACCTCGAACGCGAAATCGCCTCCATCTGCCGGAAAATAGCCCGCGAGGCGGTGACCCACCCGGATAAGAACGAGTTCGCCGTAAGCGAAAAATCCGTTCCAAAATACCTGGGGCCGTACCGCTTCCGCCAGGAGCAAGTGGAAGAGCAGGACCAGGTCGGCATGGTCACCGGTCTGGCATGGACGCAGGTCGGCGGCGAGCTGCTGTTCATCGAAACGCTGCTGATGCCCGGTCGCGGACAGCTGACCGTCACCGGCAAGCTCGGAGAGGTGATGCAGGAGTCGGCCCACGCCGCCTTGAGTTATGTGCGTTCGCGGGCCGATCATTTGATGATCGACGAGAAGTTCCACCGCAAGTACGACATCCACATCCACATTCCGGAGGGGGCCATCCCCAAGGACGGTCCTTCGGCCGGAATCTCCATGTGTACGTCGCTCGTTTCCGCCTTGACCAAACGGCCGGTGTACCGTGACATCGCCATGACCGGCGAGATTACGCTGCGAGGCCGGGTGCTGCCGATCGGTGGTCTGAAAGAGAAGCTCATCGCCGCCCACCGGGGTGGGGTCAAATGCGTGATCATTCCGAAAGAGAATGAAAAAGACCTCAAGGATGTCCCCAAGAGCATTACCAGCCAGATGGGCATTCGGTTCGTCGAGCACATGGACGAAGTACTCGGCCATGCGCTCATCACGCGCGAGGGGGAGTCGCTTTTCAAGAATGCAGACATTCCGCTTAAAATGCCGATTGAAAAAGATCAGCCAGCGGAACGTGCCATCAACTGAATCCATGTGCAGTTTAAATTGCGCTTGACACCTTCAGGTCAAGCTGGTAGTAAAAAGTTTTACGCAAATCGCTCAGGGCGGATAGCTCAGCCGGGAGAGCGTCGGCCTTACAAGCCGAAGGTCACAGGTTCGATCCCTGTTCCGCCTACCACCGACATTCCGGTGGGAGGCACCGAGGGACGGGCGGTAATGAAAACTATACTTGCGGGGGCGTAGCTCAGTTTGGTTAGAGCGCCGGCCTGTCACGTCGGAGGTCGCGAGTTCGAGCCTCGTCGTCCCCGCCATTTTCCATAGGAAACCGGATGGT
>JALOPB010000154.1 GCA_025454115.1 Desulfobacterales bacterium
CCAGGCCACCAGGAGCACCTGCAGGCTCCAGAAAAAGGCGCTGACCAGCACGAGCCCGTCACCGTATTCCATCCGGAAGGACTCGGTGACCGACAGCAGGTAAAGCCCTGCAGCGGCCAGCCCGGCGCCGGCCCAGGTGCCGGCCGACGGACGCTGCCCCCAGAAAAGGCCCAGGATCGGCACGACCACCACGTACAAACCGGTAATGAACCCAGCCTTTCCCGCGGTGGTGTACAGCAACGCCACCTGCTGCAGCGATGCGGCTGCGAACAGCACCACACCCAGGAACCCGCCGCCGCAAATAAAACCCCGCCGGGTCATGGGAACAGGGATCGCATCCGAGGATCGGGTGCGCATCACCAGCAGCGGCGCCAGCGTGAGAGCGCCCAATGCGAAACGCACGCCGTTGTAAGTAAACGGGCCGACGTGGTCCATTCCCACCCTCTGGGCCACGAAGGCGAACCCCCAGATGGCGGCGGTGACCAACAGCAAACCGTCCGATTTGACGGTGGCGGTCTTCATCGTTTGTGTGAACCGTCCGGGAGAATCGCCTGCATGTCGCGACGCTGCCCGAACTGCACGATCAGAATACCGGCGGTGATGAGCACCAGCGCCAGCAGGATCATCCTCGTCATCGGCTCGTCCAGGATAATGGCCGCCAGGAACACGCCGGACACAGGAATCAGAAAGACGAACGAGTGCAGGGCCACCGCACCATAGGTTTGCATCAGCCGAGTCCAGGCCACGAATGCAAAGGCGGTCGTCAGCACCACCTGGAACGCGATGGCGGCCGCGATCCCGGAGTCGATCCGCGTGAGCATGGGCGCGTCCCAGAGCGGCGCACCCAAGGCGAACAGCGGTGCGGCAAACAGGAGCTGATAAAACACAATCTGAATCGATGAGCTGCTCCGGACCAGATGCTTGGTGTAAGCCGCACTGCAGGCCCATACGACAGTGGAAACGAGCAGCAGCAGGTCGCCCGCCATCAGGTTGCGGCTGCTGTCGTACCGGTCGAGCAGGACACAGGCCGCGCCGGTAAACCCGAGAACGAGCCCAATCAGCTTCAACCAGGTGATGCGATCGCCGGAGAGGAAGAAATGCGCCAGAAAGAGAAGGAAAAAAGGCTGCAAGTTGGTCAGCAGGGCGCCGCGGGAGGCGCTCGTCATGGTGAAACCGACGTAAACCAGGGACAGCTGCACAAAGAACAAGAGGGAGTTGACCAGCAGCGGCCGCAGTTGCCCAACGGCCGGCTTCAGGCTCTGGCCGGAGACCTTCGCCCAGGCCCAGAGAAATCCGGCCGAAATCCCGAAACGCACGGCCGCCGAGGTGAAGGGCCCCATCCCCAAGAGACTGAATTTGATCGCGACCGTGTTGGCCCCCCACAGCGCGCACAAGAATGCGGCCATGCCGGCCGCGAAAAGCGATAGCTTCTGGTCAGGCTGCGCGGTGTCGTTCACGAGGCCATCCGGAGGTAATCATCCTACGCCGATTTCATCAGTTTCAGCGGCTCGGTGCGACGCTCTCCGAAATTGTCGTAGCTGTAGCGGACCTCGCGGAACTGGGACCGGAACCGGTTCACGTCCTCCTTCACGTCTTTCTTGCCGACGATGCACGCGTGGATGAGTTCGGCGATCTGCCCCATCTCCGCCTCGCCCATTCCGAAGCGCGTCATCTCCTGCACCCCGAGGCGGATGCCGTCCGGCCGGTCGTGGTTGCTGAGCGGTTCGTGGGGCAGCATGTTCATGTTGAGGATGATGTCGTTGGCTTCGAGGGTCCGGGAAACTTTCTCCCCGCCGCCCTGGGCTTTCACGTTGACCGCCACCTGATGACTTTCGGTGTAGCCGAATTCCCGGCCCTGGACATCGAAGCCCAGCCGGTCCAGGGCGGCCGCCAGCGACCTGGCGTTACGGATGGTATCTTCCGCGTAGGTATCGCCGAAGTCCATCATTTCATAAGCGCAGATGGCCATCTGCGCCAGGGTGTCGAGATGGTGGTTGCTGGAGGAGCCGGGAAATGCCCCGCGGTCGATCTTGCGCCAGGACTCCTCCTCCATGTTGCTGAGGATAACGCCGCGCTGGCTGCCGAAAAACGTCTTGTGGGTGCTGGCCGTCATCAGCCAGGCGCCCTCCGCAAGGGGGCGCTGGAACCGTTTGCCGGCAATCAAACCCAGCACGTGTGCGCCATCGTACATGATCAGGGTCTTGCTATGACGGCAGGCCTCGGCCAGTTCCGCCACCGGTTCCGGGAACAGAAAAAGGCTCTTGCCGACCACGATCAGCTTCGGCCGGGTCTTCTCGATGAGGTAGGCCGCCTTCTCGACGTCGATGCGATAACCGTCTGTCGTCACGGGGAAATCGATGATGTTGTGCGTGAACTTGCCGAGTGACCCCCGGCGATGGTGGCTGATGTGCCCGCCGCCCGGGGTGGAGTTGACCATGACCACATCGCCCGGGCCGACGAACCGGCTGAACACGGCCTCGTTGGCATTGGTCCCGCTGATGGGTCGCACCTCGCAGTGATCGCATTCGAAGATGATCTTCAGGTTGGTCTTGAGCTGGCTTTCGATTTCATCGATATACGAGGTTCCTCGATAGTAGCGCTCCCCCGGATGGCCCTCGGCGTACCGGTGGGCGAAATCCGAACACCCGGCGGCCCGAGCGCGCTGGCTCAATACGTTTTCGCTGGCGATGAGGTTGATGCACTGGCAGCGCCACTCGTCCTGCTTCTGGATCAACTTCTCGATTTCAGATATTTTCTTGGCGTACATCGTTCACGCATCCTTTCCGTCGGGGGTACCATCGAAAGAACGAGATTGCGCAGAGGTTGAAATGCGGAGGAATCGTGGTAGAGCCTATCCGGCCGCGGCCCTGAACACACCGTCCCGGCCTGGCAAAATACAGCTGCCTCCGATATACGGACGCCCTACACACCCAAGCAACGAAGCATAAGATTTCGGCGCGTCACTGGTAAAACGTTGAATAGGATCAGCGAAAGCCGCCGCTAACTTCAACGGCCCTTCTGCCGAACCGACTTAATGCCACTGGCTGAAGCTCTATGCTGCCTCAGTTCTTTAGCAAGCTTACGACGTGCCCGGTTCTCATCTCTTTGGATCTTTTCCAGATCTTTAGGTTGCCCCGGGGGTTGTGGGTCGAGATTGGCAGCTGAAACGTCAGTACCGGCGAATCCCGCTCCCAGTGCGGCAACAAAGCTGCGAACACCCGGTTGCTGCCAAAGCGAGTTAACCTTGTTGACAGCAACGGCGGCCGCGGCGAAAACGAAACAAAGCATGAGCATTGAAAGACTGCTCTTGCGAATGAGCCCGCCCAGAAATGAGGTGAAAACATAAGTGATGAGTTGAGCTCTGGTTGCAGACGACTGGGGCTGAACGTCATTCATATGAAGTTTGGAAGATGCCAACGGCTTCCGCTTTTTCGATTTATCGTCTTTACGTCTTTATTGCCGCTTGTCATGACATATGACGACATAATTGTCAAAAAAATAAATGTCATCTTAACCGTTGGAACGATTTATGTTGAGCATGTCAAATGGCCTGGGTTTCCACCACCCCACCGTTGCAGAATAGAAGCAAAAAGCTTATTCTAACAGGGATGTTTGAACGGCCGCCAAAAGGCGGTACTCTGACTTGCATGGCGAGCCGTATAAGCACTTCCGATCGGGGTATTTTCAAGGTCATGTGACACGGATGACGGGAGCTAATCAATGACACGCCGGGTGAAAGGAACCGTGGCCGGAATCATCGTGCTGGGGATCGCAGGAGCTGGGATCGCCTGGTACCTGCTGCGCGGCAGCGACGCGGCAGCAGATTTCCGCACGGCGGTAGTGAAACGGGGCGACCTGCTGGTTTCGATCAGCGCCACCGGCACGGTGGAGCCGGAGGAGGTGATCGATGTGGGCGCCCAGATCGCCGGGCAGATCGTGTCCTTCGGCAAGGACGCCGCCGGCCGTACCGTCGACTACGGTTCGGTCGTCGAAGAGGGAATGGTTCTGGCGAAAATAGACGACTCGCTTTATTCCGCCGACGCGGCCCAGGCCGAGGCCCAGGTGCAGTCGGGCCGGGCCACGCTGCAGCGGGCTGAAGCCGACCTGGGCCAGTTGCGGGCCAAGCTGCACCAGGCTGAGCGGGACTGGCAGCGGGCGCAGAAGATCGGTCCGTCCGAGGCGCTGGCCGAGGCCAGCTTCGATGCCTACAAATCGGCCTATGAGTCCGCCGTGGCCAATCTCGCCGTGGGCCAGGCCGCTATCCTGCAGGCCAGGGCCAGCCTGGCTCAGGCCGAGGCGCTTCTGCGGCGGGCCCAGCGCAACCTGAGCTACACCACGATCAAGTCGCCGGTTAAGGGCGTCATCATCGACCGCCGGGTGAACATCGGCCAGACGGTTGTGGCGAGTCTGAACGCTCCTAGCCTCTTTTTGATCGCCAAGGACCTCAAACGCATGCAGGTCTGGGTGGCCGTGAACGAGGCGGATATCGGCAAGATCCACCCCGGCCAGCCGGTGAGCTTCACCGTGGATGCCTTTCCCGGTGAAATCTTCCGCGGCGAAGTCGGCAAGGTCCGTCTCAACGCGTCCATGACCCAGAATGTCGTCACCTACACCGTGGAGGTGATCACCGACAACTCCAGCGGGCGTCTCCTGCCGTACCTGACCGCCAACGTCCAATTCGAGTTGAACCGCTTGACGGACGTGCTCCTGGTGCCCAATGCGGCCCTGCGGTTCAGGCCGGCGGCCGAGCTGGTCCTGCCCGAGTTCCGCGACGCATTGGCCTCGGCCGCGGAGGGCAAGGCAAGACCCCCAGAAGGACCCCGGACGGCACCCGGCCCCGGTGTGGGCGGCGGGGCGTCCGGCGGCCGCTCAAGCCTGTGGCTGCCAGCCGGGGAATACGTCCGGCCGCTCGCGGTAAAGGCAGGGCTTAGCGACGGCACCATGACCGAAATCACCGGAGAGAATCTGTCCGAGGGACTGGGCGTCGTGACCGGCGTGCAGCTCCAGGCCGGTTCCAAAGCGGACACCAGCAACCCCTTTACGCCGAGCTTTTCGCGCGGCGGCAGCAGCGCCGGAGCCGGCAGGCCCAGGTAAAGAGAGGCCCCCTTTTTCGTACGCCTGAGGGTTCATGGAACTCATCGAGCTTCATAATATCTGCAAAACCTACCACCTGGGCGACATCGCCGTTCCCGTGCTCAAGGGGGTTTCGTTGAAAATCGCCCGCGGGGAGATGGTCGCCCTGATGGGGGCGTCCGGGTCGGGCAAGAGCACCTTGATGAACATCCTGGGGTGTCTCGACCGGCCGACATCCGGAGAATACTGGCTGGACGGCCGGGAGGTGTCCGCTCTGTCCGCGGATGACCGCGCCCAAGTGCGCAACCACTCCTTCGGCTTCGTCTTCCAGAATTTCAACCTGCTGCCGCGCACCAGCGCTCTTGAAAACGTGGCCATGCCGCTCTCCTACACAGCCGGGCATCTCTCCGATCGCCAGGCAAGGAAGCAGGCCCGCAAGGTGCTTGAGCAGGTCGGCTTGGCGGACCGGCTGGACCACGAACCATCGCAGCTGTCCGGCGGCCAGCAGCAGCGTGTGGCCATTGCCCGGGCGCTCGTCAACAATCCTCCACTGATCTTCGCCGACGAGCCGACGGGCAACCTCGACTCGCGAACCAGCGCAGAGGTGCTGGAGATGTTCCAGCAGCTCAACGGCCGGGACGGAATTACCATCATCATCGTAACGCATGACTCACTCGTGGCACGCCACGCCCAGCGCGTCATCCACATTCATGACGGGCTGATCGTCGAGGGTGCGTACGCGGCCGGAATCGAAGCCGCCGGCCGGCCGGCGGCTCCCGCATCCCCGGCGATGGATTCGGGAGACGCCGCATGAAAGTCTACCGCACGGCGAGGACGGCCATGACAGCGCTGCGCCGCAATCCGATGCGCGCGCTGCTGACCACCCTCGGCATCGTTATCGGTGTCGGGGCGGTCATCGCCATGATGGAAATCGGCACCGGTTCCTCGGCGGCCATCCAGAAGACCATCGCCACCATGGGAGCCAACGTCCTGTTGGTCGTGCCCGGTACGGCCGCAAGCGGGGGGGTAAGCTTCGGCGCCGGCTCCGTCACGACGCTGACCCCCCAAGACGGCGAGGCCGTTCTGCGCGACAGCGCGGCGGTGCGCAACGTCGCCCCGATCGTGCGCGCGCGAACGCAGGTGGTCTATGGCAACCGCAACTGGGTCCCCCAGCAGATGATCGGCACGACCCCCGAGTTTCTGGACATCCGCGACTGGACCAGCCTGGCTGAAGGCGACACCTTTACCGAACGCGACGTGCTCAACGCCAACAAAGTCTGCCTGATCGGGCAGACGCTGGCGCGCGAGCTGTTCCAGGGTGAATCCCCCATCGGCAGGGAAATCCGCGTGAAAAACGTGTCGTTCCGTGTGGTAGGCGTGCTGGCCGCCAAGGGAGCCAACATGATGGGCTCCGACCAGGACGACATCCTGCTGACCCCGTGGACCACGCTGAAGTACCGGGTCACGGGCTCGACCCTCAGCAATCCCAACCAGAGTGCGGCCAGCAGCACCAGCAGTTCCGTCAACACCCTGAACAAGCTCTACCCCGGTGCGGCGCCGGAGCTCTATCCCAAGCAGTCCGAAACCCAGGCGGCCAACACGCCCCTGCCGGTGCGATTCGCCAACATCGACCAGCTTCTGGCTGCAGCGCGCAGCCCAGAGGAAATTCCTACGGCCATCCGGGAGATCAGCGAGATCCTGAGGGAGCGCCACCGCATCCGCGACGGCCAGCCCGACGATTTCACCATCCGCGACATGACCGAAATGACCAACACCCTCACCTCCACCACCCGGTTGATGACCAACCTCCTGCTGTGCGTGGCGATGATCTCGCTGGTCGTCGGGGGGGTCGGCATTATGAACATCATGCTCGTCTCGGTCACCGAGCGCACGCGCGAGATCGGCCTGCGCATGGCCGTGGGCGCGCGCGCGCGCGACATCCTGCGACAGTTTCTGGTGGAGGCCGTGGTGCTCTGCCTGGTGGGCGGCGCTGCCGGAATCCTACTGGGCCACGGCGGATCGCGCCTCGTGGAACTTTTACTGCGCTGGCCGGTCGCGACATCGCTGCCCGCCATCGTCGCCGCCGTCCTGGTTTCCGCCAGCGTGGGCATCATTTTCGGATTCTACCCGGCCTGGAAGGCGTCGCGTCTGGATCCCATCGACGCCCTGCGCTACGAGTGA
>JALOPB010000155.1 GCA_025454115.1 Desulfobacterales bacterium
TTCCGGCCTGGTCAGCACCAGCAGCGAGTCGCTGCAGTTCTTCAGTTCCTTGGGCGACATCTTGGCCGTCACCACCACCCGTTCCTGGAACAGGGGTTTTTCGATCTGGGTCTTTGTCTTCTTGTCACCGGAGGCGTCCTCTTCGGCAGGCAGAAAGCCTGCGGCGAAGATCATGGCTAGGGCAAAGAAAAAGCAGTTGGCGAAAGCGTCGCGGGCTTTCATGCGGTCTCCTGGTTGGTGTTACGGACAAAAAAAACGTAACACAACGGGAGCCGTCTGTCAAGCCGCGGCGCGGCCTACGTCAATGGTCGCAGACGTTCGTCCCCGATTTCAGCGTACCCGCAAAAAATGACGCCACCAGGGTTTCCGGCGTCTCGGCCGGGGCGCCGATGATCACTTCGATGCCCTGGCCCAGGAACAAATCCTGGGCCCGCTGGCCCATGCCGCCGGCGATGATCAGGTTCGCCCCGCGTTCGGCCAGCCATTTGGGCAGCAGGCCCGGTTCGTGCGGCGGAGCTTCCAGATCTTCCCTTTTCACGATTTTTTTCTCAGCGGGGTCGGCTTCGACCAGGGCGAAGCTTCCACAGTGCCCGAAATGCATGGCCAATTTTCCGTCGGCCAGAGGAATGGCGATCTTCATGTTTTTTTTCTCCTTATTTTCGTGCTTTTCCTTTTTTAAAATGGATGCGTCGCCGGGTTCAAGCGCCAGCAGCGGGGCGACGATGCGCCGCATGATCCCCGCCGTGGGGGCGGCGGCGTAGGCGCTGATGTAGGGGCGGCCCGCGTCGCAGGCCACGGCGATTGCCGGGTCCAGGGGGATTGAGCCCAGGAAGGCCACGTTCATGTCGGACGTGATCGTTTCCCCGCCGCCGCGACTGAAGATCGCCGTGACCTCGCCGCACTTGGGGCAGGCGAAACCATTCATGTTCTCCACCACCCCAAGCACAGGGACGCCAAGCTGGCGGCAGAAGGTGATCGACTTGCGCACGTCGATTGCCGCCACTTTCTGCGGCGTGGTGACGATCACCGCGCCGTCGAGCTTGCCGATCAGCTGGCACACCGAGAGCGGCTCGTCGCCTGTTCCCGGCGGTGAATCGATGACCAGATAGTCCAGATCGCCCCAGTCCACGTCCTTGAGAAACTGCTTGATGGCGCCCATCTTCAAGGGCCCGCGCCAGATCACGGCCTGGTCGGGGTCAGGGAGGAGGAAGCCCAGGGACATGACCTTCATGCCGTTGGCGTCTGCCGGGAGCAGCCCGCCGGGCCCGCTCTGCAGGGGAACTCCTTCCAGGCCCAGCATGGTGGGGATGCTCGGCCCATGGATGTCGATGTCGAGCAGGCCGACGCGTTTGCCGGCCATCTGCAGGGCCGCGGCGATGTTCACCGCCACCGTACTTTTACCGACGCCGCCCTTCCCGGAAAGGACGACGATCTTGTGCAGGATGCGGCAGAGGCGCGACTCGAGCTCTCGCCTTTCGGCGAAGTCCTTCTCGCTCTCGCCCTTCTGGCGCTCGGCAGCCGAGCATTCCTTGTTGCCGCAGCCGTCACAGGCGGCTTGCCTGCCGTCTCCCTTTGCCGGATGCGCGGCCATGTCCTGGTGTTTCATTTTGATGTCTCCTGGAGCTGCAGATTATCCCATATCCGCCGTATGTCTTCCACGCAGGGGGCCGAGATTTCCACTACCGCTTTTTCTTGCAGCTGCGCCGACGTCACCTCGCGGTCGTAGCGCACGCGGCCGGCGATCCCCGCCCCGGAGCCTGAGGCCATATTCTCGATCCGTTCGGCCATTTCCGGGTTCAGGTCCCACTTGTTCACGCACACCGCCGCCGGCATGTCAAAATGGCGGGCCAGCTTCAGCACCCGCTCCAGGTCGTGCTCCCCGGATACGGTCGGCTCGGTCACGACCAGGACGATCGTGGCACCGGTGAGCGAGGCGATCACCGGGCAGCCGATGCCCGGCGGACCGTCGACAATGACTAGTGAACGGTTCTCCTTCTCGGCGATGCGCCGGGCTTCGCGGCGCACGGTGGAGACAAGCTTGCCCGAGTTTTCAGCCGCGATCCCCAGCCGGGCGTGGACCATCGGCCCGCAACGGGTGTCCGAGACTAGCCACTCGCCGCAAGAACGCTCGGGGAAATCGATGGCTTTCTCCGGGCAGAAGCGCACGCAGACGCCGCAGCCCTCGCAGGCGACCGGATCGACGGTATAAACCGGCGCGCCATCGGCGCGCGTTGTATTGGCGATGGCTCCGAAGCGGCACAGATCGCGGCAGACGCCGCAGCCGCTGCAATCCTGAGGGCGGATGACCGCCTCGCGGCCGCTGCGGAATTCGTGGCGCTCCCTGACCTTGGGGGCCAGCAGCAGGTGCAGGTCGGCGGCGTCCACGTCGCAGTCGGCCACGACAGCATTGCCGGCCAGCACGGCAAACGAAGCGGCGAGGCTGGTTTTGCCCGTGCCGCCCTTGCCGCTGATGACGACCAGTTCCTTCATTCATTATCCCCGCAGGCGGGCTTGCCGCAGCGCTCGTCGCGGCCGCAGCAGGTCTTTCCCGTTCGCTGCAGGCTGCAATCGTTGCCGCTCTTTCCGGCCGTGCCCTGGGCGGATCCCTTCATGATGAAGCCGGCCCCGCCGCTGACGACGCGGTGGATCCGTCCTTTGCACTTCGGGCATTTTGTAAGCGGGGCGGCGGTGATGGGCTGCATCTTCTCGAACGCCCAACCGCATTTTTCGCATTCGTATTCATAGGTCGGCATGAATCATCCTCCAGCGCGGTTTTCGCTTTTAAGCAGCTTTTTCGCCAGTCCGGCGAAAAGATCCCGGTATTCCGGCAGTGCCTCCACGATCAGCCGGCCCTTGGAATAGGCCTCGGCGATGCGCCGGTCGTCGGCGATCTCCGCCAGGACCGGGATGCTCGCTTGCGTGCAATACCGATGCACGCGATCGTCGCCGCTGCCGGCGCGATTGACCAACACCCCGAAGGGCAGGGCGAGCTCGCGCACCATGTCCACGGCCAGGGAAAGGTCGTGGAGGCCGAAGGGCGTCGGCTCGGTGACCAGCAGGACGAAATCCGCCCCGCGGATGGTGGCGATGACCGGGCATGAGGTGCCAGGCGGGGCGTCGAGAATGGCGGGCAGGGAGGGATCGAGCCGCTGCTTGACGGCGCGAATGAGCGGTGGCGCCATGGCCTGGCCGACATCGAGGCGTCCCGTGACCAGGTCGACGTTCCCCGACTGCCTCCGTTCTATGGCCCCGATCCGTTTGGGAATCTCCCGGATCGCTTTTTTCCGACAAACCATCATGCAGCCTCCGCAGCCGTGGCACATCTCGGCGAAGACCAACGGCTTGGCCCCGTAGGAGATGATGGCATGGTAGGCGCAGAAGCGGCCGCACTCGCCGCAGCCGTCGCAGAGAGCCTCGTCCACTTCAGGCACCAGGATCGAGACGGCCTCCTCGCTGATCGTTTCCCCGGGCAGAAACAGGTGGCTGTTCGGCTCCTCGACGTCGCAGTCCAGGAGCTGCAGCGGCCGGTCGAAGGCGCGGGCCAGGTTCACGGCCAGCGTGGTTTTGCCCGTGCCGCCCTTGCCCGAGGCGATGGCCAGGATCATCGGCGGTCGCCGGCGGCTTCCAGGCTTGCCAGTCGCGATTTCAATTCAATGAGCTCAGCCTGGAGTTCCCGCAGTCGAACGCGCAGCGCCGGGATCCCCGGCGCATGAAGATCGCCTTGATTGTTCATGGGAATCCCGGCCTGTCCGGCAAAGCCGGTTTTGACCTCACTGAGGTCATCGGGAACATTCATTAGGCAAAAACCTCCTGCCTTCCCGGTCATGGGGCCCTTGCCCCGCGGTCCCGTTCCGTCAAATCCCGGCATGATGTCACCTCGTTTCTTCTACCAGTGCCCCTGGACGTCGGCGCCGGAGGCTTCCTTCAGCTCGCCGGCCTTGAACTTCTCCAGGGCCGCCGCGACGGTCGTGGCGACGCTGGGGTAGACCTTCACCCCGCCGGCGGCGAGGACGCGGAACGCCTTGGGGCCGCAGTGGCCGCTGACCAGGGACTTGGCCCCCGAGCGAACTACGGTCTCCGCCGACTGGATGCCCGCGCCCTGGGCGGCGTTCAGGTTCTGCTGGTTGTCGATGACCTCGAAGCTGCCGCTTTCAAGTTCATAAATCAAGAACTTGGGTGCGCGGCCGAAGCGTGAGTCGAGCGGAGCGTTCAGGTCGCTGCCCGATGTGGAAAAAGCGATCTTCATGGTTTTCTCCTTGGCACAAGCAGGCCTTGTTGGTTAATGATGCAGCGGAACTACTTGTTGGGGTTTTTCTCTTTGTCCATCTCTTCGAGCCGCTTGCGGATGGCGTCCAACTCGCCCTGCATGGCGTCGGCCTGATTTTTCAGCGCCTGCTTCTCCATTTCCGGGTCCGGGTCGCCGACCGGGGCGGCATAACCGCCGAAGCGCTGCCATCCCGGCAGGCCTGTCGCGTAATACCAGTTACGCCAGCCGCGGCCGACGCCGCCGCAGCCACGGCCCCAGGCGCTGCGCCCCCTGCCGAAACCCATGCCGAAGCCGCGTCCGGCCACGGGATTGGCATGACCCGGCATTCCGATGCCAGCGCAAAATCCGGCTCCGCGGCCGGTCATGGGCCCCATTCCCCCGGGTCCTGTTCTGTCTCCTCTAGGCATTGTATCCTCCTTTGTTAATTAAGAGTCTCTTTATTCTCTGATCAACGCGGTTCCGCATTTGGGACATTGCCTCTGCACGCAAGGCACCCCGCGCTCATGAGCCACATGCTCCCCGCATTTCGGGCAAACACATTGCCCGACGGCTCCGCCGGCCATGGGACCGCCCATGCGGCCACGGCCCATCCCTCCTTGTCCCCGGCCGCCGCCCCCCTGACCTCTGCCTCCGCTCATTCCGCCTTGTCCGCGTCCTCCACCCATTCCGCCTTGTCCTCTGCCATTCATCGTTGTACCCTCCTCGGTCTTATCTATTAAACAGCCTCCACTGAAGCGTGCATGCCTGTAGCAGCCCGGCATGACGAATGCATTCCCGCGCAAACCGCCCTTAAGCCAGGCCTGGATGACGGTGCGCAGGTCTCCGGCCACGAATGCAACCACCCGGATGCCATTGGCGGCGACCAGGGCCTGCAGGGGCCGGGAGATCGCCCCGCAAACCAGGGTGCTGATGCCGAGCTCGGCCAGGCGCAGTGTTTTCTGCAGCGGGGGATCATGCGGCAGTTGTTCCTCGACTTCGCCGACGATCCGACCGGACTCGCTCTCGATGACACGGATTTTCTGCGCCGTGTCAAAGAGCGGTGCGATGCGCTTGTCCAAATAGGCAAATGCTGTTTTCATGGTTTATTTTCGATTCCCATAAAACGTGAAGCATGATCCATGCCAAGACAGTCAGGAATCAAGCCGGGGTGCGCGGATGCCCGTCACGTATGGATTTAGCGAATAGAGCTCTTTCAGGTACGGCATTTAAATGGTAGCGATAGCGCTACTATTTATTGATTGAGTGTGGCGTAAACGCTACTTTCTGGCGTGGGGCGGAGGCAGGGCGAGCCCCAGTTTCCTGATGCGGCGGAAGAGAGTGGTCTTGTGGATGCCCAGGTCGCGGGCCGCGGCCGAGCGGTTGCCGCCATGGCGCCCCAAGGCGGAACGGATGGCCTGGGCGTCGAGGATATCGTGGGCGGTCTTTACGTCACGGTCCTTTCCCGCCGTGCCGCCGGAGGCGGTCAATTCCGCCGGCAGGTGCCCGATGCCGATGTTCTCCTCGCCGCAGAGAATGAAGGCCCGTTCGATCACGTTTTCCAGTTCACGGATGTTGCCCGGCCAGGGGTGGGCCATGAGCAGCGACAGCGCCTCGGCGGTGATGCCCTGGACCGACTTGCCCTGGAGCCGGTTGAAGCGGGCGATGAACTGCCCGGCCAGCAGGGGGATGTCCTCCTGGCGGCGGCGCAACGGCGGGAGTTCCACGCGCACGACGTTCACCCGGTAGTAGAGGTCCTCGCGGAAATCGCCCGTGCGGGTCCGCTCGGCCAGGTCGCGGTTGGTGGCGACGATGATCCTGGCATCGGCGGTCTCGGAGCGCGTCGCGCCCAGCGGCTCATAGACCCGGTCCTGCAGGACGCGCAGGAGCTTCACCTGCAGTGCCGGGCTGATCTCGGCGATCTCATCGAGGAAAAGGGTGCCGCCCCGGGCCAGGGCGAAGCGGCCGGGCTTGTCCTTGTTGGCGCCGGTGAACGCCCCGGCCTTGTAGCCGAAAAGTTCAGACTCCAGGAGCGTTTCGGGCAGCGCGCCGCAGTTGACGGCGATGAACGGTCCCTGGTTGCGGGGACTGAGCGAGTGGATCGTCCGGGCCACCAGCTCCTTGCCGGTGCCGGTTTCTCCCAGGACGAGGACGGTGCTG
Organism: Desulfobacterales bacterium; assembly: GCA_025454115.1. Classification (GTDB taxonomy): domain Bacteria; phylum Desulfobacterota; class Desulfobacteria; order Desulfobacterales; family SpSt-501; genus SpSt-501. Next base: position 6,404 of record JALOPB010000155.1, read on the forward strand.
GGACTGGCGGCGATGGCCGGCAGTACCTCGAACAGCTTTTGCATCAACGGGCTGAGGCTGGCCAGGTCGCCGACGCGGAATTTGCCCTCCAGCTCCTGGCGCAGGGCCTCCAGCTCGGAGAGATCACGGAACGTTTCGGCGCCGCCGATCACGCGGCCCGACTCGTCGCGCAATACGGCGGTCGAGACGCTGATCGGGATGCGTTCGCCCGCGGCATTCACGATGTAGCCCGACTTGCCGATCACCGGCTTGCCCGATTTCAGGGTCTGCTTCAGCGCGCAGGCGGCGCCGCACATGCTGGAACGGAAAACCTCGGAGCAGAGCCGACCGATGGCCTCCCGGCGCTTGACTCCGGTGATGTGTTCGGCCGCCCGGTTGAATGAGGTGACCAGCCAGTTGCGATCGACCGTGAATACGCCGTCGGAGATGCTTGCCAGTATGGACTCGGTCGGGGCCAGAAGCAGCGATTGCTTTTTTTCCCCCTGTTTCTTCATCATGGACCATTATACTACAATTGACCTTACCTGGCGGAGCGTTTTCCGTTCTTGGGTGATTTCCCGGAAGCCCGGGCCCGGAAAAAGACGGCAGCACCTAAATTGACATTGGGAACAGGCCGTTATACTATTCACCTGGCTGAGCCGATCAGGAGGAAATGATGAAGAGAAAAATCGCCTGGCTGTGTTTCTGGGTTGTGTGGGTTGTCATGCCGGCGTTTGCTGCCGTGGAGCCCCACCCGTTCTCGGTCCACGACATGCTGGCCATGGAGCGCATCTCCGAGCCCGCCGTGTCGCCCGACGGCCGCTCGATCGTCTTC
>JALOPB010000156.1 GCA_025454115.1 Desulfobacterales bacterium
ACGGCTGCCCTGGTCAGCGGTTGTGCGATGGCCAATTTCGGAAGCATTCGGCCCAGCGCAGATATCACCCGGCAATTTCAGGAACTGGATATAAATCCAAACTACCGCTATTGGTATCTGAATCAGGAAAACAATCCCTTCGGCGTGCTCGGACTTGATCGGGAGTATGATTTTGAGGGCGGACCGGAGTGGGGGCCGCTTGATCCGGACGCTGTAACGTTCAAGAAAGTCGTGGGGCTGGTGCAGGCATTCCCGGTGAAAGGATCGAGGACCACGGGTTTCGAAATCATGGATGCGCAGGGGCGCCAGATCGGCGTTTGGTTTTCCAGCCTGAACGCCGGCGTCACGGTGGACTCCGCTGCCAAGATGGTTTCGGTTACAACACCGACTCCCTGGCTCAGGCCTTACAGCCTGACGCTGCCGGTCCCCCGGGCGGATAGGATGCCAAGCATTCGGAGAATCAAGCTCCCGGCGACACCGACTTGACGAGGCGAAAGCCCACGTGGCTGGTGCGAGCGGTGGCATTGCCGTAATAGCGCGCGGCCGACCGGCAATAGCGCGCCAATACGCCCCAGCCACCGCCACGCACGACTCGAGCCGAGCCGCGTTTCTTATCGATCCAGGCCGAGGCGTCCGACGGTGCGCCCTCATAGGTGGCATGCCAGTCATCCTCCACCCATTCCCAGACATTGCCGGCCATATCGTAAAGACCCCAGGTGTTTGACTTCTTTTTGGCTACCGGGTGGGTCTTGTTGCCGGAATTCGCCGAATACCATGCGAATTCGCCCAGCCTTCCGGCATCGTTGCCGAAGAAGAATTCAGACCCGTTGCCGGAGCGGCCGGCGTATTCCCATTCGGCTTCACTGGGGAGACGGTAGCCCGTCGTCCCCTCCATCTCGTTGAGCCGACTGATAAACCGTTGGGCATCCTCCCAGGATACCATCTCGACCGGGCAGTCTTCGCCACACTCCTTGAACGAGGAAGGGTTGTCTCCCATGACGCGCTGCCATTGCCCCTGGGTGACGGGAGTTGTCATCAGGTAAAAAGCCCGTTCGATCTTCACGGAGTGGAAAGGCTTTTCGTTCTTGTACAACCCTTCCGTTCCGCCAAAGCGCTGGATGAGTTCTTCTGCTCCAGTGCGACTTCCCATCGTAAACGGGGCGGCCGATGCCGATATCAGAACAAACTCCATGCCGACGCTGTTGGAAATCGTCCTGCGCGGAGAGGTCTCCTTCGGCTTGGCGGTTGCGCTCGGTTCCTCCGGCTTAACCTGAAGGGCAGACGCCTGAGCGTCTGGCGGCGGGGCAGCGGGCGCTGATTCCTTGCCCGCCGGTTGGGGCGGTTTCTGCGGCTGCGGCTTGGTCTGGGCAGGAGGCGCTTTTAGATCAGGAGCCATTCGTTCGGCGGTTGGTTTTTTGACGACGGGCGGGACCGTTTGGGATGGCTCCGTTTTCGCCAGGGGCGGCGAAGGCCCGGTGGCATATCGCAGCGTTTCAGGCCTCGGTTCCGCCGAAGATGGCATGGCTGGCTCCGCCGGTTCCACGTTGAGGGGTGGCACCGAAATTTCCCTTTCTAAAGGAGGCGGTCCTGGAATCGCTTCCCGGGCCGCGGATGGGGCCGTCTCCGGTGGCTCCGTTTGGATCGGATGCGTAGCCACTTCGGTTCCCGATTTCGATGAGGCGTCTTCCAGCGGCACGCTGCGAGGTTGGAATCGCTCTGTTTGGATGAGCACTGCCGCGCCAGCGGCGATGATTAGCGCCAGCACGACCCATCTGCCGATCTTCGCTGCCGAGCTTTTTCCGCGCGGTTTCGTCGTTGCGGGTTTCGGCCCGGAAGGTTCGAGGTGCGCCCACTGGGCGGCATCTGCAGGTATTTGAGTGGGTATCGGCTCGGCGGGGGGCGTCTCAACAGGTTCGGCCACCGGCGTTTTCGGATTGGGCGGACCCAGTAAATCCGTCAACGCTTTCTTCAGCTGCTGAAAGCCGGCATGATCGGCTTGCCCCCTCCAGTCGATCAGGTTGGCTGCCTGGATGCGCTTGAACTCGAAAGGAATTTCGACTTCATCCAGCAACGCTGGAATCAAGATCCCTCTTCGGGCGCCTTCAGCTGCCTCGTTGCTGACCCAGTCCGATTTTATGGAGGTATCGGTCCAAAGAACGATCAGACACCTGGCAGCACCTAAAGCCTCTTCGATCACCCGGGAAAAGGTTTTTCCGGGAGGGATGATCCGGTCCCACCACACGGACCACCCATGGGCTTCCAAGGCCTTGACAACCGGTATGACTCTCTCTCGGTCTTCGCTGGAGTAGCTGATGAAGATATCGGCCATATCGCCCAGCTTTCTTCGCGGGTTGATAAAAACACGGGATCAGCCACATTTTGCCACAATTTCGGTAGGTACCCTGATCGAGATGGTTAAATAATGAGGGCAAAAACTAATAAGTCAACAGGACTGCCGGGAGGATTCGGCCTGCGGATTATGTGAAAACGCAATTAGACAAAATCAAAGGGAGTCAACCCCGGCGAGGATGGAGATGCCGACGATAACATGACCGTTATACGGGCCGTCGGCAATCTCCGTGATATGTTCTACTCTTGATCGGTAGTCGCCGGATGGCCCTTTGTAATTAACGGGTAAAATCAAACGAACGTTCAGTCGATGGCCGATCTGAATCCGTTTTAAAAAATTGGAGTCCGACCTTACAACTATGCCAGCGCCCTCATGGGATAAATCTCTGACTTTGAGCTGGTAGAGCGGTCCGCCGGGCAGCCGAATTTCCACCATTGGATTGGAAAGGCCGGTCGATCGGTAGCGGCTTCGCCGATCCCGGACCTGGCTCAAGTCGACGGCTCCGCTCGAATTCTTCATATCCCGCGTCCTCTATCCTCCGGCACAAGTCGATCTCTTTCATTATGTCGGTATATTTTGGATTTACTTAAGGTTTTTGTTTATGGGTTATCATCAGCAGCGAACGTGGGATTCTATGCTTTCTCTGGACATGCGGGGAAGATATCCATGCCAGCGGCATCGCCGCCGATTGGACCGCCCCGTTGGTAAAAAAGGGTGTCGAGTGGGGGTCGAGTGTGGTATTTGATAAACGCCGATCGGACGGCTTTTGAATCTGGCGGAGAAGACCCTGCGATCTAACTTGGCGGTCCTGCACCGGCGGATAGGACCACGATGGTCGCTCCCCAGCCACCGGCATCCAAAGGGGCATCATGAAAGGAAATGACAAAGGGATTGCGCCGCAGCGATTCGTGGACCCGCTGCTTCTGGATTCCCTTGCCCTTTCCATGGATGATGCGAACCGATGTGAACCTCTTTTGCACGCACGCTTCGATATAATCCGCAATCAGCGGCGCCAAGTCCTGCGGCCGGAAGGTGTGCAGATCGATTACGTCCTCAATGGGGATACGGATCGGGTTCATGGTATGGAACCGTGTGTTCAAACTGTGAGTTGGGCTGCCCTTCTTTCAATCGTTCTGCGGGCGGGGCCATCATGATTTCAGACCAGTTAATCATTTACGGATTGCCGCTTCTGGCCTACCTGTTGGGTTCCGTTCCGTGGGGCATCATATTGACTCGCCTGTTTACGGATGTCGACATCCGGCGCAGCGGCAGCGGCAACATCGGCGCCACCAATGTCGCACGTGCGGCGGGGCCCATATTGGGTCTGGTCACTCTGGGCCTGGATTTTTTCAAGGGATGGGCGCCGGTGGCCATGGCACGGAATCTGGGCTTGCCGGCCGGCGCCATCGAGCCGTATAGTGTGATGCTGGTCCTGCTGACGGTTGGGGGCCATCTTTTTCCTGTTTATACGCGTTTAAAGGGCGGTGGCAAGGGGGTAGCAACTGCCGCCGGTGCGTTTTTCGCGCTGGCCCCCCCGGCCGTTTGGATCGGGCTGGGGGTGTTCGGATCGGTTAGCATGCTGACGCGCCGGGCCTCGGCCGGATCGCTTGCCGCCGCTGTTGCTTTGCCGGTAGCCGTCTTCAGTGTCAGCGGAGTAACCGTATATGGCGTCGGCGCTGCGATCGTGGCAGTTGTTATTTTCATACGCCACACGGACAATATCCGGCGGCTTTGGGCTGGAACCGAGCCGCCCTTCCGCTTCGGCACCAAGTCCGATCACTGAGCGTTGCACCCGTCCGGCCGTTCGGTTCCAACCCAGGTGGGAAACCGAGGCCGCCACCTTTCAAGCTTCCTCTTGATTTAAATGCCCGTCAGACCCCACCCGAGGGCGAGCGCCCCGGCCAGCACCAGATGGCTTTCTACTAAGAATTCCAGTCGAACGCCCGGGAGAATGAGGCCCCTTTCGAAGGCCAGGATAACGGCAGACATGACCGCTGGGCAAAGGGCCAGGGTGACCGCCAGCGACGACGCTGGCGTCAGGGCGCTTAACACCGGCAAACCAACGACCAGCGCCGCCGACAGGCCTTTGAGAAGCCTCAAAGACCGTCTTTCACCCAGCAACGTCGGGATTGTCTCTTTGCCGACCAGACGGTCGCCCTGCATGTCGAGGATATCGAAAAAAGCCGTTCGCACGAAGACCAGCGCAGAAGACCACACGAAGATAAATGCGTCCGTTGGCCGAAAGGAACCGGAAGCTGAAATCGGCGGCAGGACGGAGGTGACGACTCCCCAGGCCAAGGCGATGAGAATGGTCTTTGATCCCGGGATGTCCTTGATCCGGCGGTAAACGACGGGCGCAAACGCTTTCGGGATCAGGGTGAGGCGGTAGGAAAGCCCGAGCAGGCTGATAACCAGCAATGTCAAAAACGGCAACCAGCCCTGGAGATAGGCGATAACCAGGCCGGCAGCGCCGCTGGTCAGGGCGATGACCGTCAGCGAGACCTTGCGATCCTCGTAAAAACGCGCCCGGTCCGGTTCGTTGAACCGATCGGCCTTGCTGCCGGTGAGATGGTTGAGGATGTGCATGGATTGCACATAGAGGAATGCAATGAGCACAAACGGCGTAAAATCCGAAATCTCCTGAAGGCGGGTGGCGGCATAACACAGGCCCGCGGCGCCCAGCGAAACATAGAAATTGGAAAGCAGCGCCGCTCGCAGGAAGGTGTAGACGGCCTTGTGCCACCCCGATTTGCGCTTGAAGACCATGGTCTCCAGTGTCATGTAGACTTTACGGATGACCCAGTTCGGCGTGGAGGCCCCGGCCGTGATGCCGATGGTCTGGACCGAGCGCAGGGCATCCAGGTCGATGCGGCTGAGGTCGGTCTCGTTTTCCACGTGGAAGGCGGGTTTGCCGGTCCGGCGGGCGATTTCAAACAGCCGCTGCGTGTTGCCGCTTTCGCGGCCACCAACCACCACCACGGCATCCACGGATTCCGCCAGCCGTTGCACTTCCGACTGGCGCCTCTCGGTGGAGTCGCAAATGGTTTCGAAGACCTTGTAATGCGGGTAATTGTGCCGGGCCCATTCCCGGACGGCGGCATACAGTCGCGTGTTCTGGGTGGTCTGGGCGACGATAATGGCGTTTTCGAATGCCGGAAGGCGCTTGATTTCCTCGACGCCGGCCACCACGTAGCCGTCGGCGCCGGCATAGCCGAGCAGTCCGACGACTTCCGGGTGATCTTTGTCGCCCACAATGATCACGGCATGGTTTTGTCGGGCGTGTTTTCGAATGATGGACTGGACGCGGATCACGCGCGGGCAGGTGGCATCGATGACCTTGTAGCCGGCCGTTTTAAGCCGCTTCTTGGTTTCGGGAGGTACGCCGTGCGCCCGGATCAACACCGTGCCGGCGCCGCACTCGGGTATATCCTTGATGGTTGCAATGTCTTTGGATGCCAGCAGCTCCAGCACCTGAGGGTTGTGGATCAAGGGCCCATAGGTGCAGATCGGGCCCGGATGCCGGCCCGGGGCGTCCAGCACCATCTCGACGGCCCGGCGCACGCCCATGCAGAAGCCCGACATCTTGGCGATCACGATTTTCATAAGGCTGGGCGATGCGTCAGGCGGTCTTGACGAGAAGCACCCGGTTTTCCACCAGCGACAGCGATTGAATCCGAGCCTTGATAAACTTCTGTTCACCGAAGATGTTGACCAGGCGCAGACCGTCCCTCTCCGGCTCGATGGTGTCCACGCTCTCCATAACCAGGCGGCGGTCATCGCCCTCAATCATATAGGCATTTGCTTCACACATGACGTTCATCCCTCGTCTTGAAACTGAGCCAGTTTCTATTGCCGCTGCGCCTCGCACCAATGTATCAGCGGGCGACATGGTTCAAACGGACATTCTCACCGGCCGGTCAGATCGATGCTCGATCCGATGAGCCGGCGCAGATGGTTTGAGATCAGCTCGTCTACAAGCTTCGGCAGCGGCAGGGTGGAAGAGCCGATGACGGCCACATTCTCTTGGGAAAGCGGCAGAAGCAGCTTCGGCGCCGGGCTCGCAGCCACCGCTTCGGCCATGGCCGGGGTAACCTCACCCATCATGGCATGCGCCATAATGATGCCGATCGGCCCTAAGATGACGTCGGCTTGCGGCACCGTCCGGCGGATGGCGTTTTCACCGGAGGCGCCGCGGTTGGCGCGCGCTTTCAGCATTTGAGCGGTAGCCACCGCATTGGTGCCGAGCGCGATGATCTCGACACTCTCCTCAAAGGCTTCTTTGACCTTGCGGATGATGGTGCTGCCGATGCCGCCGCCCTGGCCGTCAATGACGCAGAGTTTTTTCATGAGTTCGCCCGATTCGTCTGTCACGGCGGCCGGTGACGAGACCGCCGCTAGAGTTTGGCGGTCCTGCGCTGATTCTGCCGGAGCCGTTTGGGCAGGCGTCGGCCCTCTCCCTTCTTGCGGGTTGATACCCGCCGCGCCTGCTGATTCTCCTCAGTCGGCTCGCCCGCCTCCAGTGCGCCGGCCATCACCATCCGGGCTTCGAATTCGGTAGATTCGATCACCGCCGCGCCGCAGGCCTGAGCGTTTCGGATCACCGCCTGGTCGGAACTCACCACCAGGGCGGTTTCGCCTTCCTGGCGAGCCATGCGCGCAATAACGGCATCGGCGGTTTCTCCGCCGCGCGAAAAGACGATTCCGATGCCCTTCATCCGGTCCCGCCCGGTCGACAGGTCCGGCGCGCCGGCCCCGTCGAATACTACGGTCATGCGGTGCGGTTTGAACCGGCGGTAGGTCGCGAGTTTCTCGATCAGGGCCTCGCGGCCCCGATCAAGCGTTGATCTGCCGCAGACGTGTGATCAATAGGTCGAGGTCGTCGTTGCTGTAGAACTCGATTTCGAGGCGGCCCTGCCGGCCGGACTTGCGGATGGTCACCTTGGTGCCCAGGTGGCGG
>JALOPB010000459.1 GCA_025454115.1 Desulfobacterales bacterium
CGGATATGACCGCCCGGCCGCCGGGGACCTTGTTGGTCGATGTGGGGACGAACGGCGAGATCCTCCTGAGGACGGAGACGGGCTTTGCGGCAACCTCCTGCGCCACCGGCCCGGCCCTGGAGGGGGCCGCCATCCAGCATGGTATGCAGGCGAGCTCCGGTGCCGTTGATCGGGTGTGCTTCGACCCGCAGACCGGCTGCCTGGATTTCACTCTGATCCAGAACGATCCCGCCCGCCCCCAGCCTGCGGCCGGCCTCTGCGGCTCGGGTGTCATCAGCACCGTCGCTGCGCTGCTGCGCGCCGGCGTCATCACCCGCAGCGGGCGATTTGAGGCGGCGTTTCCATCGCTCCCCCTCTTCTCCGCCCTCAACGGGACCCATTCAATTGAAATCGTTCCTGGAAGAGCATCCCGCGACGGAGCGCCGATCGTGTTCACCCAGGCCGATGTGCGTGCGGTGCAGTTGGCCAAGGGGGCCTTGCGCACCGGGATTGAGCTGTTGTGCCGGGAGAACCGTATGGAACGGCCATCCAGGATCTTACTGGCCGGTGCCTTCGGCAGTTACATCCATCAAGCCGATGCGCTGTGCATTGGGATGTTTCCGGAAATGGCCGCCGAGGAGATCGAGGTGGTCGGAAATGCGGCCGGGGCAGGGGCGATTCTCGCCCTGTGCGACTGACCCGGAATTTCAGAGCATCTTTGTCAGGCACCTTTCCTTCTGAGGGTTGCAGGCTTCCGGTCTTGGCCAATCCGCCGGTTTTCGCGCTCCCTCGGCGGCGGCTGCTGCGACCGATTCGGTTTACGCTCCGAAAAACGTTCGGGCGGTCAGAAAAACCGCCACCCCGACAAGGAAGGTCAACAGTGCCGGGGCGAGGATCAGGCGGTAGGTTTTGAGCATGTCGGCGCGGTAGTAGTCGAGCGTCATTACGAAACAGGCGTGCATCGGGGAGAGCAGGTGTGCGCCGATTCCGCCGGCAAGCCCCAGCATGACGTAGAAGAGTGCGGATCCGTCCGTCGGCAGCAGGGGCAGGAGGACCGGAAAACTCAGGCCGACGAAGGCCGTGGTGTAGCCGGTGATGAAGGCGATGAGTGCGGGGAGGGCGACGACAAGCACGCTCACCGGCATGCCCAGGCGCGTCAGGTCCGCTGCGATGCCGGCCATGGCTTGGCTTGCGCCCAACATCTCCTTGAACACCATGATGCCCCAGACCAGGCCGGCCAGCTCGAGCGAGAGGTGGGTTCGTGCCAACCGGAAGAGGCGGGAGGGCCCGATGCGGTAAATGAAAACGATCGCAGCGGTGACCCCGAGCAAGGACCAAGCGAGGTGGATGCCGCCGGCGACCGTGAGAAGGATGACGATGAAAAGCGGCGCGAGGTTCAAGGCAAACGACAGCAGCTGCCGCCCGCATTCGGCCGGTGTCAAGGCGGCCGGAAGGGCGCCCGGCCCGTGAATGCCTCTGAAGCCGAGCACGATTCCGGCCAGAATGGACATTGCAGTGAGGGGCAGGTTGACGAGGACGAGATCGGCGATGGGGATGCCGGCGATACCGGCCGTAAGGAACACGGCGGGGAAGGTCGGCAGGGAGTATTCCCAGACGTGCCGAAACCAGTAGTTGAGAAAGGTCCGCCGCTCTGGGCTGAGCTTCAGTTCGTCCGAGGCTTGGGACACGAGGGGGGCCGAGAGCATGGCGCCGCCGACAACCGGCAGCATCCCGATGACGGCCGGAATGACCGCTACGGCGGCGCGGGGGTCTCGAAACACGGTGCTGAGGGCCGATAGCGCACGCTGCATGCCGCCCCGTTCTTTCGTGATGGCGCTGAAAAGCAGGACGAGCTGGAGGGCGAGCACGATCTTGAGAGTTTCCGGGTCGAGAAACCCGTTGAACGCCGCGTCGGCCATCTGCGCCGGTGATAGACCGAAGAGGACCCCGATTGCGGCCGCGCTGCCGAGCAGGGTGATGCTCAGGCGGATTTTGAGCCGGATCAATAAGATGATGGCAGCGATGACGATACCGATTTTAATGAGATCGCCCAACGGGAAGCTCCTGGCCGGCCCTTCGCCCCGTCCGGCTCTATGGGAGGCTGATGGAATTCGCGCCGCGGAACGTTCTTACCGGAATTCCCCTATGGCAACAAGAAGTTTCCGGCCTCTTCCGCACCCGTCAGGGGGTGCCGGGCCATCGCCACCGCTCCGGCATCCTCTGCGGGATGGCTTTTCCTGTTGATTACCCGCCCCTTTTCATTAGAATGGTCGGGACCGGTTGACGCGTCGGTGCTGCACCCGCGTTCGGGTGCAGGCTGCCCGCCGAATGCCCTGACAAGAGAGATTCACCGTCGATGCGAAACGGCCATATCCTGATCGGCGCCCAGAGCAACGATCACTCCACCCACCTCTCCGGCGTCCCTTCGCGGCGCTTTTACACCGATGCAGCGATCTTCGCCCGCGTGCAGCTGCTGGTCACCGCCTACTACGGGTTCGACGTGCCGAGCAATTTCTGGGACGTCTACAACGTGGAGGCCGAGGCCCTCGGTCAGAAGGTCATCTACCCCGAGCGGGGGATCCCGGACATCGACCGGC
>JALOPB010000157.1 GCA_025454115.1 Desulfobacterales bacterium
TCGCCGGTGTTGATGTCCACCGGACAGGCCACCGCGCACAGCCCGTCCGCCGCGCAGGTCTGCTCGCCCGGGTAGCGGTAGGCGTTTTCGAGATCGGCCAGGCGCGCCGGGTTGTCGCAATTGGCTCGCAGCTGCGCGATTTCGCGCTGGACCACGATACGCTGCCGGGGGGTGAGCGTGAGATTCTTGGACGGACAATTCGCCTCGCAGAAGCCGCACTCGATGCACCGGTCGATGATCGGGTCGGCCGGCGGCAGGGGCTTGAGATTCTCGACATGGGCCTGGGGATTGGGATTGACGCCGGGGTTGAGCAGGTTTTTCGGGTCGAAAATGGCCTTGATGCGCTGCATGACGGCGTAAGCCTCGCGGCCCCATTCCATTTCCACATACGGCGCCATGTTGCGGCCGGTGCCGTGCTCGGCCTTGAGCGAGCCGTCGTAGGCGTTTACCACCATGTCGCAGACGTCGTGCATGAACCGTCGGTAGCGTTCCACCTCCGCCGAAGGTCCGAAGTCCTGGGTGAAGCAGAAATGCAGGTTGCCCTCCAGCGCGTGGCCGAAGATGATGGCTTCGTCGTAGCGATAGCGCCGCATGATCTCCTGCAGGTGCAGCGTGGCGCGCGCCAGGCGGTCGATCGGAAAGGCCACGTCCTCGATGATCACGGTCGTACCGAGCTCGCGCACGGCGCCCACGGCCGGAAACAGCCCCTTGCGGATGTTCCAGAGGGCGGTGTATTCCGCCACCCGGTCCGTGAAGGCCGTCGGCCGTTCGAAGGGCAGTTGCTTCAGGGCATCCATCACCGCATGGACCTGGCCGTTCAGTTCGTCGGGGGCATAGGCCCGGGTTTCCACCAGCAGCGCCGCCACCTTCCCTCCCAGCGTCTTCAGGTAGTCCGGCAGCCCGCTCTTGTTTTCGACCGAGCGCAGGGAGGCGCGGTCCATGAGCTCGACCGCGGCCACCGGCTGCTCCCTCAGGATGGCCGCGGCGGCGGCGGCGGTTTCGATCTCGGGAAAGATCATCAGGGCGCTCGCCTTGCAGGGGTGCTCGACGACGGTATGGTAGGTGATCTCGGAGATGAACCCGAGAGTGCCCTCGGACCCGATCATCAGGCGCAGCAGGATGTCCAGGGGATCCTCGAAATCCACCAGGGCGTTCAGGCTGTAGCCGGTCGTATTCTTGATTTTGTACTTGCTGCGGATGCGCTCCGCCAGTGCGGCGTCGGCACGGACCTCCCGGCCGAGGGAACCCAGGGCGTCGAGCAGGTCCCTGCGGGTGCGCCAAAACGTCTCCCGGCTGCCGGGGTCCGCCGTATCCAGCCGGCTGCCGTCCTGGAAGAGAATACGCATGCCGGCCACGGTTTGGTAACTGTTCTGTGCCGTGCCGCAGCACATGCCGCTGGCGTTGTTGGCCGCGATGCCGCCGATCATGGCCGCGTTGATCGAGGCCGGGTCGGGGCCGATTTTCCGGCCGTAGGGAGCGAGGTATCGGTTGGCATTGCCGCCGATCACGCCGGGCTGAAGGCGGATGCGGCCGCCGCCGTCGAGGATCTCATAGCGGTTCCAGTTCGCGCCGGCCACGACCAGCACGGAATCGGAGATCGCCTGGCCCGAGAGGCTCGTACCGGCGGCGCGGAAGGTGACGGCGATGCCGTGGCGGTCGGAGGCCCGGAGGACGGCGGCGATCTCGTCCTCCGTGTCGGCGCGTACGACGATCTTGGGGATCAGGCGGTAGAAGCTCGCATCCGTGCCGTAGGCGAGTGTTCGCAGCGGGTCCGTGAACATGCGGCCGGAGGGAATCCGGCCGCTGATATCGGCGAGAAAGCGTTGGTAACGATCAGGAAGCATGGACGATCCAAGAGGAAGGGTTCGGGATTCAGGGTTCAGGGTTCAGGGTTCGGGGTTCAGGGAGAAAAAATAAAGAAGTCGACAGCGGGGGTCCGATTTTCCTGAACCCCGAACCCTGAACCCTCTCTGTTACTCCAGTATCAGTACCACCAACTCCTTCGGCCCGTGCACCCCGAAGGCCAGGGTGAGCTCGATGTCCGCGGTCTTGGACGGGCCGGATATGAGCAGCAGATTGGTCGGCATGCCGGCCGACCACCGACCCGCCTGGATGGCGTCGCTCAGGGAGGAGTGGATCATCGCGTCCGCCGTCAGGACGGCGATGTGAACCGGCGGCACCAGAGACATCAAGCGGGGTTCCGCAGGGGTCGGCTGCAGGATCAGTGCGCCCGTATCCGCCACGGCGCCGGCCGCGGTCGTGACGGCGGCTTCCACGGCGAAGATCCGTTCCTTGAACGATTCGACCGGATCAGCATAGGCCACCAGCTCCGGCAGCCCGGCGGCATCCTGCTGCCAGGCCTCAGCCAGAGCGGCGCCGAGGTCGGTCTCGGGCGCATAGAGCAGGGTCTTGATCGCCCGCGTTTGGAGCACACCTTGCAGCCGGGGAATCCATTCGGCGGCCGGCAGCACATGCACCTCGGTGCGCATGGCCTCCATCAACGACTTCAGGCGGGCGATCCGAGCGTTGCGGTCCGGGTCGGTCGCGGCGGAGGCCGGAACATCGGGCCGCGCGGCTTCCTGCCGCGGGGCGTTTCGCAGGCGCTCCAGGATGCGGTTGCGGGCCGTGTCATTCATCGGCGATGCCCTCCTCTTTAACCCGGCCATGTAGGCTGCGGGAGGCAAACGTCGGCTCGGAGCGGTAGCGCATCCAACGCTCCAGCGGGCCGTTCGGGGGAAGGTAGTCGCCGATCCGGCCCAACAGCGAGGTCGCCATCCGGTTCAAGCGCGGGTGGGTGTTCAAATAAACCCAGCCCTTCCAGGCCAGGCGCTCCGCCAGGTTCCGCTTGCAGCCACGGCCGGGGACGCTGCTGGCCGGCGCCGATGAATAGCTCTCGTCCCGCAGGCGCCGCAGGAGCGCGGGAATCGGGATTTTGACCGGGCAGACCTCTTCGCAGGCCCCGCAGAGGCTGGAGGCAAACGCCAAATCCCCGGCCTTCTCCAGACCCTCGACCTGCGGGGTCAGGATTTTTCCGATCGGGCCGGGGTAGACGAAACCATAGGCATGACCGCCGATGCGGGTGTAGACCGGGCAGTGGTTCAAGCACGTGCCGCAGCGCACGCACTGAAGCGTCTGGCGCAGCTGCGGGTCCTGGTAGATGCGCGAGCGCCCGTTGTCCAGTATCACCAGGTGGACTTCCTGCGGGCCGTCCTTTTCACCCTCGCGGCGCGGGGAGCTAATCAGGTTGACGTAAGTGGTCACGAGCTGGCCGGTGGCCGATCCCGTCAGCAGCCGCAGCAGGGGCGGCAGGTCTTCCAGCCGCTCCACCACTTTCTCGAGCCCCATCACCGCGATGTGCACCGGCGGCACGGTGGTGCACATGCGGCCGTTGCCCTCGTTCTCGACCAGACACAGGGTCCCGGTCTCGGCCACGGCGAAGTTGACGCCGCTCAAGCCGATGCCCGCTTCGTAGAACTTGCGGCGCAGCGTGTTTCGGGCGATGGCGTTGAGCTCGGCCACCTCCTCGGTGTAAGGGGCGCCGGCCACTTTCTCGTGGAAGATCTGCGCAATCTGGGCCTTGTTCTTGTGGATCGCCGGCACGATGATGTGGGACGGCGTTTCGCCGTTCAACTGGATGATGAATTCGCCCAGGTCGGTTTCGACGGCCTCGATGCCGTGCTTGGCGAGAAAGGCGTTGAGGTGCATTTCCTCGGAGACCATGGACTTGCCCTTGACCACCCGTCCGGCGGCATGCGATTCGATGATCTCCAAAACGATGCGGTTGGCGATCGCCGTCGTTTCGGCCCAGTGGACGCGGATGCCGTTGCGGGTACAGGCGGCTTCGAGCTGTTCGAGCAGCTCGGGCAGGCGGCTGAGGGCGCGCTGCTTGATCGCGTGGCCGAGGGTGCGCAGGCGTTCGGTTTGCTCGACATCACTGAAAACGGCACGGCGCTTGAGTATGAAGTTGCCCATCGCAAAGGCGAAGTTTTTACGCAGCTGGGCGTCGGCGAGCGCGCGGTCGACGTTCTTCTCAAAAGACTCATTCGCCATGGATCCGCTCCCATATGAACTCGGCCAAATGCTGGGCTTGGAATGGCCCCCCCCGCAGCTGGGCCGCTCCGGCGATATTCATGAGGCAGCCGCAATCCCCGGCAATCACCCGGGCCGCACCGGTGGCCCGGATGTCGTCGACCTTGTCGTTGACCAAAGCGCCGGAAAGGGCCGGGTGCTTGATGGAAAACGTCCCGCCGAAGCCGCAGCATTCGCGCTCGTTGGTCAGTTCGGCCAGCGTGACGTTGCCCAGCTGCCGCAACAGCTGCTTGGAGTACTCGATCACCTTCATCTCGCGCAGCGCATGGCAGGATGAATGCCAGGTCACGCGGATGGGGCGGCCGCGGTCCTCGTAGCGGACGCCCAGCACCCGGATCATGAACTCGGACCATTCAAATACGCGGGAGGCGAAGGCCCGGGCGTGGGTGAGATCGTCCGTTTCGGTGAAGAGCGCGGGGTAGTGGTGCTTCATCATTGCCGCGCAAGACCCCGACGGCACCACGATGGGGATGCCCCGGTTGAAGACCTGGATCTGCCGACGGGCCACGGCGCGCGCTTCGTCCGGGAATCCCGAATTGTAGGCCGGCTGGCCGCAGCAGGACTGGTCGGGAGGGAAAACCACCCGGACCCCCTCGCGCTCGATGAGTCGGATCGCAGCCAGGCCGGCGTCGGGAAAGAACGCATCGATCAGGCAGGTGCCGAAAAAATAGACGTCGGATGGTTTCGTGAATTCAGGAGTCATGTCCAGGCGTTCCGATAGGCACGGCTTGTTAAAAAACAAAGTTCATGATAGCAACTGGTTAACACAAACGGGCGCCGAAATAAAGCCCCAAACGACATCCTGTGGACGGCATGGTGCATGCAAAAAAGATTTTAGTGGCCATCGATGATTCCCTGTACTCCCGGCAGGCGGTCGATTATGCCGTGCGGATGAAAACCCTCATTCCAGGGCTCGGGTTCACCCTGCTGTACATCCAGCCGCCGGTTTCCCAGTTTCTGGTGGACGAAGCCAAGCGCAGCGGCCAGGCCCAGGCCGAGCTCAACCGGGCCGCGGTGCGCAACGCCGAAGCGGCACGGGGCCTGCTGGCCAAATACAAGGATTTGATGGTTCGGGCGGGGGTTCTCGATGCGGAGATCGACCTGTTGACCCTGCCGCGCCATTTGGGACTGGCCAAGGATATTCTCGACCAGGCCGAGAGCGGGCTCTTCGACGCCGTCCTGCTCGGCCGGCGCGGCATCTCCTCCATGCAGCAGATGTTCATGGGCAGCGTGTCCGCGCACCTGGTCGAAAATTCAGCGGTCATCCCCGTCTGGCTGGTGGACGGAGCGGTTTCTTCGAAACAAGTCCTGGCGGCCGTCGACGGCTCGGAGAGCGCGCTGCGGGCCGTAGACCACCTGGCCTTCATGCTTTCGGGCAATTCCGAGGTCCGGATCCGTTTTTTCCACGTGGCGCCCCGACTCAGGGATTTCTGCGAGATCAATTTCGCCCAGAAGCCGGCCGAGGGGCTGGAGGCGCTCATCGCCCAAGGCGACCAGCGCTGCATGGACGATTTTTTTTCCGCGGCGCTCGCCAAACTGCGATCCGCCGGCTTCCAGGAAAAGCAGATTGAAACCCAAACGGCCGCGACGCTGTTCAGCGTGGGTGAGGCGATCCTGAACGCCGCACGTGACGGCGGCTTCGGTACGCTCGTTATGGGCCGACGCGGCATGAACCAGTCCTTTTTCGGCGGCAAGGTTTCTTATTACGTCAGTCAGAAGCTTTCCGACGCGGCCCTATGGCTGGTGCCATAGAAGAAAAGGTTGCAGGGTTCGGGGTTCAGGGTTCAGGATTGATGAACTCGTAAAAATTCATCATAACCGATGGCTTTGTAAAAAGCCCAAGTTCAAGGCGCACGAATCCCGTGGCGTGAGGCGTACTTGTCGTACGCCGCAGCGACTGCGGGATGAAGCGCAACGCGGAAATTGGGTTTTTTACGAAGCCATCATGGAAAGGAGAACCGCATCCGATGATTCCGCAGATCAAAAAAATCCTATTCACCACGGACCTGTCGCATCAAACCCGCCACGCCTTCAACTTTGCCGTGGGGCTGGCCAACCAATACGGTGCCAGCCTGGCCATCCTGTACGTCATGGAGGACGTCTCGCCGACTCAAAGCGCCAACCTGCAGGGGTTTATCGGCGATGAGCGCTGGGAGGAGCTGCGCCAATCCCACGAACAGGAGGTCCGGCAGATCCTCATCGGAAAAAAGCGCGAGGGCAGCATGATTCGGGACGCTCTGGGCGAGATGTTCACGGCGGCGCAGATGGACCTGCGCGAGAAAAACCTGCGCTCGGACGAGATCGTGGTCACTCAGGGCGATGCGGTGGACTGCATTCTGGGCGAGGCGGATGCGCGCCAGGTCGACCTGATCGTCATGGGCTATCATCCGCGCGGACGCCTGGAGGAGGCCATCGTGGGCAGCGTCAGCCGCAGCGTCCTGCGCCGCGCGAAGGTGCCGGTGCTGCTGGTGCGGCTGCCGGAACGGGTGGACGCATAGCGCCGGCCGCCGTGTAGGGAAAGCGGCTGAGCGATAAATCCGAAGCACGAAATCCGAAATCCGAAGCAAACCCGAAATTCAAATTTCAAAAAGAGACAAACACGTTTTGAATTTGGGCCGTTTCGATATTCGAATTTGTTTCGCGTTTCGATATTCGGATTTCGGGCTTCAATTTCAGCTCAGGCCGGCGCTTCCTGCAAAGTGGCAGGCGGCCCAGTGCTGCGGCCGGATCTCGCGGAGTTCCGGCCCGGTTTCGGAGCAGATGCCCTCGGCGTAACGGCAGCGCGGGTGGAAGCGGCAGCCGGAAGGCGGGTCGATGGGGCTGGGAACGTCGCCCTTCAGAATGATCCGGCCGGGCCGCGACAGGGACGGGTCCGGGATGGGAACGGCCGAGAGCAGGGCCTGGGTGTAGGGGTGCAGCGGTTCCAGGTAAAGGTCTTGGCTGGGAGCGATCTCGACGATCTTGCCTAAATACATCACCGCCACTCGGTCGCTGACATGCTCCACGACGCTCAGGTCGTGCGAGATGAAAAGATAGGTCAGCCTGAAATCCTGCTGCAGATCCTTGAGCAGGTTGATCACCTGGGCCTGGATGGAGACGTCCAGGGCCGAAACGGCCTCGTCGCATACCACCAGCTTGGGCTTCAGCGCCAGAGCCCGGGCAACCCCGATCCGCTGCCGCTGCCCGCCGGAGAACTGGTGCGGGTAGCGGCGCATGTGCTCCTTGCGCAGCCCCAC
>JALOPB010000158.1 GCA_025454115.1 Desulfobacterales bacterium
CCACCATGACCGGCAAGGTGATCTGGTGCCGGAACATGGAGATGGAGGACGAGGAAGCCTCTCCGTTCGGAATCGGACTCAGCCTGATTTGAAATGCCGGCTTATTGCTCCGCCAATAAAATTCAGGTTTAATGCGGTCATGTCACTCATCGGTGCCGCGGGGTTTCGGCCGCAGCGAACCTTTGTCTAAGGCTTGAAATGTGCAATTGCCGGAGTAGAAAAAAGTAGGGTACGCGCGGATGAGGACGGCGCGCGATACGGAGGCTCAGAGCGGCAGCCCGTCTTCGTTGGCCAAATCGGATAGATACCGGCCGTATTCATTCTTACTGCACTCCCCGGCCAGCTCAAGCAGCTGGTTGCGGTCGATGTAACCCAGGCGGTAGGCAATCTCTTCGATGCAGGAGATCTTCAATCCCTGCCGCTCCTGAATGGCCTGGACGTAGCTGGACGCCTGCTGAAGGGCCTCATGGGTACCGGTGTCCAGCCAGGCAAACCCTCGGCCCAGCGGCTCCACCCTCAAGTCTCCACAACGCAGATAGGCAAGATTCACATCTGTGATTTCGAGCTCCCCACGATGAGAGGGCTTGATCTGTGCGGCGATGCGGATGACCTCGTTGTCGTAAAAGTACAACCCCGGTACGGCATAGTTGGATTTGGGTTTTTTCGGTTTTTCTTCGATCCCGACCACCCGGCAATCGCCGTCGAATTCCACCACGCCGTACCGTTCGGGATCCCGGACGGGATACCCGAAGATCAACCCGCCTTTTTGCAGCCTCACGGCGCGCCCCAGGATGTCTGAAAGACCCGGCCCGTAGAAGATATTATCGCCCAGAATCAGGCAGACCGTGTCCGTACCGATAAAATCACGGCCGATCAGGAAAGCCTGGGCCAGTCCCTCCGGTCGCGGCTGCTCCGCATAGGTAAAGGCCAGCCCCAACCGCGAGCCGTCGCCGAGCAGGCGACGAAACACGGGCAGGTCCACCGGTGTGGAAATGATCAGGATCTCCCGGATGCCGGCCAGCATCAGCACGGACAGCGGATAATAAATCATGGGCTTGTCGTAAACCGGAAGCAGCTGTTTGCTGACTCCCAGGGTGATCGGATACAGCCGTGTGCCGGAGCCGCCGGCCAGAATGATTCCTTTCATCGGTTAAACGCATCTCCTCTCTAAAATGTGGGCTCATGCCGGATCTAGAAACCGATTTCGCTCAATGTTTCTTGCAGTCCGCAATGTTTGAATTTCAACCGGAGAAATTCCGAAATGGTGGGCTGGTAGGGCTTTGTCCGCAGGAACATGCCGGCCTCGCTGGGGGTGCGCCCGCCCTTTTTCAAGTTGCAAATTTTGCAGGCGGCGACGCAGTTTTCAAATGTGGTCTGCCCTCCCCGAGATTTGGGAACGATATGATCGATCGAAAGCCGATCGCGATGGTCCCCGCAGTAGCTGCAACGGAATCCGTCGCGCACAAAAACATTGCGCTTCGAAAAAGCCACCCCCGCCCGGTAGATGGTCCGAATCAGCTTGATCAGGCGCAGGACCGTCGGAACCCGGAAGATCTTCCCCCCGGAGCTGAGCACCGTATCACGTGAATCCTTGACGACTTCCACTTTCCCCTTGGCCATCAGGCACAAGGCTCTTTTCCAGTTTACCAGATTAAGAAAGGAGTAATCGGCGTTCAAAAGGATGCACGGGCTCATTGAATATTTCAATACCTCAACCCGACGGCGAAATCAATATTTGGACTTCGGACGATACCCCCGATTGACGCAAAACCTGTTGACGCTAAACCTTGCAAGTGGCGGGCATCCTGGTTAATATGGCGGGTAGCACCGAAATCGCTTCCTGCGTCCCCAAGTCATCCGGAATAGGATGCTCGCCGGCGGGGTGGCGTCCCAGGCCGAAAAGAGCCCCCGACGGACCGCCTGGATCGCAGGCGACTAGCCCTGAGACGAGAACGCGCGCATGCCGGCAACATGGACCCTTGCACTGTCGATCCTGATCCTGTCGTGCGGGGCCTGTTCGTTTCTGCCGCAGAGCCGGCCGGAGCGAACCGATACGCCCGCGGTTCGGGATTTGATGCCCGTTCGCGAGATGCTTCAGGCAGCGGACGCCGATTCCGCTCATTTGCTTTTGACGGAGATCGGGCGGGTTGCGGCCCAGGGGCTGGACTACCCGATCTGGCGAGTCGCCTATCGTCCGTTCCAGGCGGACTTGAAACAGGTCTTGATCCTTGCCGGGACCCGCGGCAACGAGGCCGCCGCCGTGGAGGCTGTTCTGGCGTTGATTCAGCGCTTGCGATCAGCCCCGGGATCGACCGCGCGTTACGACATGGATATCATCCCGATCGTCAACCCCTGGGGGTGGGTGCACGATTGGCCGTTCACGCGGGGCGGGATCGATGTCGCTTACGACTTCACCCGATTCGACTCCCATGAAGCCAGGATCATCCGCCGCTTCCTGCGCGAAAAGCGCTATGATCTCGCACTGGTCATGCGCGAGGATCCGCACGCCACAGGGTTTTATTTACAGCGATATGCGCTGACCGCACCCGAGGGTTCAGATCGAGTGGTGGACCGGATGCGGAAAGCGGGCGATCCCATGGAAAGCGACCCCGGCCGGATACTGCTCAAACCTCAAAATGGGATCCTCGACATCCCGCTGTGGGGGCTGACCTATCTGCGGTTGACACGCCAACTGACCGTTGGCGGGTACCTGCGTCAGAACGTCGGAAGCGTCGTGTTCACCGTCGTCACCCCGGCCGCCCTTCCGCTGGCCGACCGTATCGCGATGCAGCGGATGGCGGTCGAAGAATTGCTGGCCGAATACGCAGCGCCGAGGAATCATCCGGAACCCTATTCAAACTGATCAACATCCGGTATCATCGCAATCGCCCCGATTTGACGGGGTCAAACGATCTCCGATGGAGGATCACATGCGCCACGATCGCAGCGTGCAACCGCTGCGCAAGATAACGGTAATGTTCCAAGCCGGCACGACGGCCGCTGTCATGGACATGGCGCTGCCCGCTCACGAGGTCGCCTTCATCTTCGGCATCGGACCCGGTGGACTGACCCCGTTGGAATGCCTTCTGAACGGGCGGAGTGAAGACGAGATGATTTCGTTTCGCGTGGCCGGCTCGGAAGGAGGCGTTTTTTTCGGGCATGTGGTCCCTTCCTTCGGCCGCCTGTTGGAAGACCGCAAGGAAGTGTACTTCACGGCCCGTATCCTCGGTGTCGAGACCCCGCCGCCCCGCGAAGTCATCAAGGCCATGGCCGACCTGGCTGCCCGCGATCACGGGACCGGTTGCGACTGCGGGTGCGGATGCGGCTGACGGGTGCTTTTGGGAAAGGAAGGTTCCATGCTGAATCGTTCGAGGTTCGACGGTCGCCGCCTGGCTATTGGCATCGCGCTGTTGGGGACGATCGGGTGTTGGGCGGCTCCCGTCACGGCGGCAGAAAACGTGGAACGGTCATGGGGGCAAACGGTCTACGTGCCGGTCTACTCGCACATTTTCTTCGGCGACCACGGCGCCACGTTCAACCTGGCCACGACGCTGTCCATCCGCAACGCCGACCCGAGCACGGTCCTGTCGGTGATATCAGCAGACTATTATGATTCCGGTGGTCGTTTGCTGAAAAAGTACCTCCGCGCACCGGTCGTGCTGAAACCCCTCGCCGCCACCGAGATCTTCATTCCCGAAAGTGACACCAGCGGCGGTTTCGGGGCGAGCTTCCTCGTCCGCTGGGCGTCCGAAAAAGCGGTCGTTCCGCCGGTCATCGAGTGCCTTATGATCGGAGCCCGCTCCGGTCAGGGCATCTCCTTCGTCAGCCACGGCCGCGTCGTTCAGGAAGCGCCAGCGGGTCCGCTCATGCATAAATAAGGCCGGCGGCGTTTCGGTGATTCTGTCGAAATGTCCGGACATGCGCGTACCCCTGGACTATTTCCGCTGGTTCGATTACCCGACCATCGCATCCCTGATCCGCCCGACGGAGGCGTCTATCCGGCCGCCGGTTGAAGACTAGCAGCGGCCGCTGCCTGCCGTCTCTTCTGCAGTCCGAAAATGATCCCGACGACCGCCAGGCCGACCAGATCCGAGACCAGGCCGGGCTTCAGGAGCAGCAGCGCCCCGGCGGCCAAAAGCACCCACTCATACCACCGGCATTTGTCTCCGAAATAACCCATGACAGCCCCGGCCATCGCCATGACCCCCAGTCCCGAAACGAGAGAGTTCCAGATAATTTCGAGGGGTGATCCGGCCATCAGCAGAGGCGGACAATAGGCGAATAAAAAGGGCGCCATGAACCCGCCCATGCCCATTCGCACGGCCAGCCATCCCGTCGGCAACCAGTTGGATTTGGCAATCGCCGTTGCGGCAAAGACCGCGGCGCAGACCGGGGGGGTAATTGCGGAAATAATGGCGAAATAAAAGACGAAGAGATGAGCGGCCACCGGAGAAAGCCCAAGTTTGATGAGCGCGGGGCCGGTAACGGAGGCGGCCAGCACATAGGCGGCTGTGGTGGGCAATCCCATCCCCAGGATGATGCATACGATCATCGTAAAGAACAATCCCAGGAACTTGCTCCCCGCGCTCAAGCCGATCACCGCTTCGGATATCCGGATCCCCAGGCCGGCCAGATTGAACATCCCGATGACGATCTGCGCACAGGCGCATAGGCAGGCCACTAAAATCATCGCCTTGCCGCCCGCCTCCAAAGCTGAAACCAGGTTCCAAAGCCGTTCCCTAAGTCCAGCCCAACTTCCGGCCGTGAGGACGTAAAAGCCGACGGATGCAACGGTGGCCCAGAACACGGAAGTCGTCGGATCGTAACCCTGGACCAGAAGATAAATGAGAAGCCCGATCGGAATGAAAAGCGGAGCGCTCTTAGGCAGGGTTCTCGCGATCGATGGGATCAGCTCCTTGGGAATCCGCTCCAAGCCTGATTTGCGGGCCTCGAAATGCACCGACGATGCAACCCCGACGTAATACAAGAGCGCGGGAATGGTGGCCGCCAGGGCGATTTTAAGGTAAGGGGTGCTGGTCAGCTCCGCCATGATGAATGCGCCCGCCCCCATCACCGGCGGCACCAGCTGCCCCCCGGTTGAGGCGGTGGCCTCGACGGCTGCCGCGAATTCAGGTCTATATTTCAAGCGTTTCATGAGCGGGATATTGAAGACCCCGTCGACGACGACATTCGCCACGGCGCTCCCGGATATGGTTCCGAAAAGGGCGCTGGAAATGCAGCTGACTTTCGCCGGCCCGCCGTATGACCGCCCGGCGATGGCCTTGGCCAGATCGACGAAAATCTCTCCGCCCCCGGTATAGTAAAGGATCGAGCCGAAAATGAGAAATCCGGCGACAACGGTCGCCGAAACCCCGGTGACCGTGCCCCATAGACCGGACGTCGACATGTAGAGCGTTTCGAGGATATAGTCGACGCTGAATCCCCGATGGGCCAGCGCGTCGGGAAGATACGGCCCGAAAAAGGCGTAGAGGATCGTAGCGCTGGCAATGGCGGGTAGAATCCAGTTCAAAATCCTCCGGGTCATTTCCAGAACCAAACCCGTGGCAATGACCCCCAGAATGAGATCCCATCGGTTGGATATCCCCGGATTCATCATGATTCGGTCGTAATTCACCGCCGCGTACATGCAAACGAAAAGGCCCAGGAACATTGCCAGCACGTCGATAATGGACGGGCGGCTTCTCGGCGACGTGCCGGTCGCCGCGTACATGAGAAAGCCCAGGACGATGGCGAATGCCATGTGGATGCTGCGCTGAATGAGATCCGGATAAGCTCCGGCATACGCGGTGAATAGCTGAAAGGATCCGAAAAGCAGCGCGATGACGGTTCCGGCAACGGCGGCCGGGCCCTTGAGACTTCGGGCCACCGCTTCATCGCGGTCTCTGATCTCAACCTTTTCCGGGACAATATCGCTCATGTCTCCGACAGGGTCCTGGGCTTGGCGATCATTCATGGCACCCTCTTCACTTCGGGGTCAACCGATCGGGCACCTGAAGCCCGATCTCCCGGTAATATTTGATCGCACCGGGATGCAGGGGCACCGTGCAGGTTTCGACCGTGAGCTGCGGCAAATTGGTTCCCTTGATCGATGGGTAGGCTGCGACCTGTTCGTCGAACCCTTCACACGCCGCTTTGACCATCCGGTAGACCAGATCTTCGGAAAGATCCTTCTTGACGACCGTACCGATCAGCATGGCGAATGTTTGATAGGCCGGAGAGTCCTTGTAGATGCCTTTCGGGATGCTGATCGGACTCAGATATGGATACTTGGCTTGGACCTTCTTGATATCCTCGGCCGTAAAATTCAACAGCCGGATCGGTGTAAACGTGGCGATATCCATGGACGATGCATCCAGCGTGCTGACGCCGGCTCCGGATTTTACGTAACCCACCAGACGCTTGTCCTTGATGCCGGCCACGGTGTCTTCGGTTCCGCCCCGGTAGAATTCCGGCGCCACACCCAGGGCGTCCAGGATGGCCTCCACCGTCTTTTCGGTGGCCGATCCCCGGATCCCGGGGTTAAAAGGCTTGCCGGCCAGGTCGTAGACCGTTTTGACGCCGCTGTCCTCGCGTACGACGAAATTCTGCGGCGCCGGCTGGTAGACCCACATGACGTACTGGTCTTTGATGGGCTTGTCCTGCCAGACCCCCATGCCGTGGTAGGCCTGGTATTGCAGATGGATGGTCGTCATGCCCAGGTCCAGATCCCCTTTCTTGATCCGGTTGATGTTGTCCACCGAGGCGCCGGTTTCCACCACAGAGACGTTCACATCCGGCACGCGGGCATTGAGAACCTTGGCAACGGCTACGAAATAACCATAGTGGCTGGAGGAGGATTGGGTGGTGCCCATCGCGAGCAGTTTCTTGGAAGCGGCCCATCCGTCTCCGGGAAGCAGCCCGGCGGCAGCCGTGATCGATGCGAAGACGAAAGCAGCGGTGATGATCCTTTGAAGCTTCATGACGTTTCTCCTTTCATGCGAGACGGTTGAAAAGCCAGTTGCGCATGCTGCACGCCAGTCGGATATCGCACCTAAATGATGTGATCCTTTCGCAACGCCGCCACCCGCTCCTCGGAATAATTCAGGATGCCCTTCAATATGTCCCCGCAG
>JALOPB010000159.1 GCA_025454115.1 Desulfobacterales bacterium
TCGCGCCGTCTTCAAATGCAGTGACGAGGTTGACCAGCCAGCGCCCGTTGGCCGTCGAACTGCGCAGCACCACGAACCTCCAGAACCCCTCATGGCTGCGCAGCCCGTAAACCGGCCGCCCCGAAGATCGGATGAATGCGCGGATCTCGGAGAGGATTCGGTTGCCGATGCCGGGCTGAAGCAGACAGGCCTGCGTGTCGATCACCTTGTGAAACGTCCCCGGCACGTGCAGCCCCAGCGCGAAGTCTTTTCCGGCTTCAGCATCCTGCAGCTCGGCGGGCATCAGCCAGCGCCGGTCGGCGCAGGTGAACTCCATCTTGTTGCGGTATTCGAATACGGCCGGCGACGGAACGGTCGCGTGAACCGGCGTGTCCTTGATCCCGCCGATGTGTTCGAGGGACTCGGCCACATGTCGGCGCTTGTACTCCAGCTGTTTTTCGTAGCGCAGGAACTGCCAGCTGCACCCGCCGCAAACGCCGCTGTATGGGCAGGGAGCCTCCACCCGGTCGGGCGACGGCACCATGAGCTCCGCCAGGTAGGCTTCGGCGAAATTTTTCTTCTTGCGCGTGATCTGGATGAGGCCGCGGTCCCCCGGGGCGGCATTCTGCACGAAGACGGCCAGCCCGTCGAGCCGGGCGATGCCCCGGCCGCCGAACGCCATGCCGCTGATCTCGGCTGCAACCTGTGGGTATTTTCTTCTGCTCATATTGAGGATAGACTAAGAAATGGCGGCTGGAACTGCAAGCAAAATAGTCCAATCGTCAGAGCCATATCATGAGGACGACGTGAAGACTCTCATCCATGAAGCGACGGTCGAGGACCTGCAATTCAGCGCGGACGGGTTGCGGCTGCGCGGGAGCCTGCATCTGCCCGCCAGGCGGCCGGCGCCGCTGGTGGTCGGATGCCACGGTCTGTTGAGCGATCGCCGTTCGCCCAAGCAGATCGCATTGGCCGACGCATGCCAGCGCCAGGGCATGGCCTATTTTCGGTTCGATCACCGCGGCTGCGGGGACAGCGAGGGCCGCCTGGAAACGGACACATCCCTGAACCACCGCGTCAGCGATCTGCTGCACGCGGTCCGGCATCTCTTTCAGCGGCCGGACATCCAAAACCGGCTGGGGCTGTTCGGCAGCAGCATGGGAGGCGCCGTATGCATCCGGGCGGCCGGTCCGACGGGTGCCGCCGCGATCGTCACCTGCGCCGCTCCGGTCCGCAGCCGGCCTCTGAAAACGGTCTTTGACGCCGTCGGACCTCGCGGTCGGGCCGCATCGCTGCTGAAAAACGAATTTGACCTGATCGACGACCTGCCGAAGATCGGCAACCTTCTCGTCTTCCACGGCGATGCGGACGAAGTGGTCCCCGTCGCCCACGCTCATGAAATCATCCGGGGCGCCGCCGACCCCAAACGCCTGATCATCCAAAAAAACGGGGACCACCCCATGAGCGATCCCCGCCATCAGCAGGAGTTCATCCGTGAAGCAGCGCTCTGGTTTAGTCGGACGCTGGTCATGCCGGCTGCCGGATAGGCGGCTGCGCGGCTCTGCGACGGACCGCTCACCCGGCCTCGACCACCTGCTCGCCGTCCACGTAGACCGCGCGAACATGCCTGAGCGAATCCGGCAGCCCGGAAGGGTCTCCCGGAACCACGATAAAAGTCGCCGGCCGGCCCTTCGCCAGAAGCCCGACGTCTTCTCCGATGAGACCCGCCCCGTTGAAGGATGCACAGCGGACCGCCTCGGGGAGCGAAAACCCCGCCGCCATCAGGAGCTTCATTTCGTCGACCACCGCGGCGCCGTGATCCACACCCGGACTGCCGGAATCGGTTCCCAAGGCCACCGTCACGTTCAGGAGACGCGCCCGCTGCAGCTGCTCCATCTGATGGTCGACCGTCCGCCGGGCCACCTGCGCCCGCCGGTCGGACCGCTCCAGCTTCCGGCCATAGGCGTACATGGGAACGATCGTCGGCACCCAGGCTACCCCGGACTCCGCCAGGCGCCGGAGATTTTCCGGCCCCATGAAGAATCCGTGCTCGATCGAGCGGCACCCCGCGCCGATCGCTATCCCCACGGGTTCTTCGCCGTTGGCGTGAACCATTACGGGCTGGCCCCTCTGCCGGCAAGCCTGCACGGCGGCGATCAGTTCCACCAGGCTGAACTGCGGCGCGGACCGCCGGCCGAATTCGGTCAGGCTGTTCACCCCCGAATTGACGATTTTCACCAGATCGCACGGACTGGCGTCCTGGATAATGGACTCCGCCAGGCTCAAACCCTCAATCGGCGGCCGCCCGATGAACCGGCCGTAACGGCCGCGACGATGCCAGGCCCGGCCGGCTACAAAGACCCTTATGGCCGATTCAGTGCGTCGCCCGGGCCCTTTGGCGAACCGCAGCGCATTGCCGCGGGCCCCGCCCGCATCCCGTACCGCCACCACCCCGCAGCGCAGATGCTCCCGCAGGTTCTCCTGGATCGTCCGAAAAACGACTTCAACCGGCGCCTGGCGCAGCCGGATGCGCTGGCCTTCATCCATGGTACCCGCCATGGCCAGATGCACATGGCTGTCGACCAGACCGGGGATCACCGTGCAATCACTCCAGTCGCCGGCCGTACCACTCGACAGTTCGGTCGGGACGCCGGGCGCCACGGAATCCTCAGAGATGCGATAGAGCGTACCGTCTGCGATATCGATCCGCACCCCCTGGCGGATCGGCCCGCCGCTTCCGTCGATGAGCCAGCCGACACGGAACGTGGCGGTTCGGCTGGAAATAGTCCCGTTTGCGTTCGGGCGCGCCGGCGGGGACCATGGCTCCCCGGCGGCCGGAGCGCATCGGCCGCCCTCGCCCCGGCGGGCCAATACGCCGGTCCATCGTTTCAGCCAGGCGAGGAGCCGGTTCACAGAACTCATGCGCCCTCTTCTTCCATCCCGCCCAGATGCCTCGCGATGAAGTTTCGCACGGCAGCGGGATAAGCCGGGTCGAAACTGGATTCGCTGTGCCGCGCGCCCGCCGCCACAAACATCTCGACCCGGTCGGACGGCAGACAGGCCTTGAGCTTGTAGGCGAAAGCCAGCGGGAAGCGCCGGTCGTCGGCGCCATGGATGATCATCACCGGCATACGGAGGGACGGAGCCAGGCGGACGGGGCTCACATCTTTAAGACGATTGCGGTAAAACAGGTTCATCCAGAAGACGATCAGGGGCCCGAACGCCATTCCGAAAAAGCGGTTGAACCAGCGGTAAAGGCTTAAAAGCGCCTCATGGGTGTCCGCATAGCAGGCTTCCAGAAACAACAGGCGCACTCGCTCGGGATGGCGGTGTGCGGCAAGAATGGCGGCACCGGCGCCGGCTGAATGGCCGTAAAGCAGGACCGGCTCGCCGACCCAGTTCAGAACCGCCTCGATGTCCTCGGCCATGCGGGCGGCATTCATGAACCGCCGGGGGCTCGACCCTCCGTGATCTCGGGCGCTGTGGATCACGCAGGTGAATCCCCAGCGGCCGAAATGGCGGGCGCGCTGCACCATGCGGTCCCGGTTGCGCCCCCAGCCGTGGGCCAGCACCACGATTCCGCGCGACGGCCCCTCGGGCTCCACGCGCCACACCTCCAAGCGGCCGTCCTCGGCGGTTGCAACGCTGGCATCCGAAATCCGTCCCCAATCCGGCGGATCGCGGAACGGCTTGCGAGGATATTCCTGGACCAGGTAGGTGAAAACCAGCGACAGCAACAGGTAGGCGGCTATCAAACCACCGATGGCGTACAAGAGTGTCAGCACGGGCGAATCGTCAACGGAGATGGCTCAGGATGTGTGCGCCAGGCCGAGCAGTTCCCGCCGGAGCACGTCCAGCGCTTTCATGGCGAACATCTGTTTGTTCATCGAGCGGCGGCCGTAATTAAATTGAAACCGGTACCCGAGGGCCTGGCCCGGTGCAGCCAGGCCGATGCAGACCGTCCCGACGGGCTTTTCGGCCGAACCGCCCGCGGGCCCGGCGATCCCGCTGGTGGCGATGCCGTAGGTCGCCCCGGCCAGCCGACGCACCCCCTCCGCCATGTCCCGGGCAATATCCGCGTGCACCGCTCCGCACCGCGCCAGCGTTTCTTCGGAAACCCCCAGCACGCTCGTCTTGACGTCATTGGCGTAAGTCACCGCCGCCAGTCGAAAATAGTCCGAGCTCCCCGCGACTTCGGTCAGCCAGTGCGAGACCAACCCGCCGGTGCAGCTCTCCGCCACGGCCAGGCTGGCGTTCCGCTCCCGCATCAGGCGCCCGACGACAGCCTCCATCGGCTCCCCGCTGTCGCTGAAAACGAGATCCCCTAATCGCCCGCGCACCCAACCCGCCGCCTGATCGAGGGCTTCGGCCACCCGCGCTTCATCCGCACCGCTGGCGTAAAGCTTGACCTGGATCTCGGGAAACCGGGCACGCAGGCCGAGTTGAACGCCGGGAAATTGCTCCCCCAGTCCGTCGAGCCGTTCGCCGGTCAGGGATTCGGTCAGCCCGAAACAGGACAGCGTCTTGATCCGGCGGACCTCCCTGAACCCGCCCAGCATCCTCTCGATTCTCGGCAGCACATGGTCGGCCAGCATGCGCTTCATTTCGAAAGGTACCCCCGGCAGGAAGAAGAACCCGCAACGCCCGATCCTCAGCTGGAAGCCGGGCGCCGTGCCGACCGGGTTGAAGAGCACCTCCGCGCCGATGGGCAACAAGGCCTGCTTATGGATGGATGGATTCATGGGACGGTTGCGCCGTCGGAAAAAATCCTCGATCGACGCCAAAGCGGCCGGATCCGGGTGAAGACCGACGCCGGCGGCATCGGCCGCCGCCCGGGCGGAGAGATCGTCCACGGTGGGTCCCAGACCGCCGGTGACGACGCACACATTCGCACGGCTCCCGATCTCCTTCAGGATGGCGGTCAGCCGATTCAATTCATCGCCGACCCCGTTCAATCGCACCACTTTCACGCCGACGAGCTCCAATTGTTCGGCGATGGTGCCCGAGTTGGAATCCACCAGGGCTCCGGTACGGATCTCCTCTCCGGTGGCGAGAATCTCAGCGGTCACACCAACGTCAGAGTTAGCCTCCATTTCGTCTTTCCTTCCACGCCAAACGAAATCATCGGTTCTGGAGAATGCGGGCCTTCACCCCGGCTGGTTGAATATCTGATTTTCTTTACCAGAGCCATCCGATTCCTGGCAAGGGCATAATTCCGAGATTGATTTAGTATTGACATCAACGAGTTG
Organism: Desulfobacterales bacterium; assembly: GCA_025454115.1. Classification (GTDB taxonomy): domain Bacteria; phylum Desulfobacterota; class Desulfobacteria; order Desulfobacterales; family SpSt-501; genus SpSt-501. Next base: position 5,229 of record JALOPB010000159.1, read on the forward strand.
AACTCGTATAAAATCAAGGACCTTCAAGCTTTTTTCTAAAGCTTCGCCGCAATCATGGAGTGCGCCTGATAAAGGGGTCGCTTCGGTGATTGGATTAAAGTCTGGCGAAACCGAATGCTGGCGTAAAAGGTGGTAAAGTGAAGGGGTACGGACCTGAAGCGCAGGCGGCGGCCACATCGATCTCCGACGATGCCTGGGTGAAACGTTCAGGGGTCGAGCGACGCTCGGGCGCAGACAAGCGCCGCCGTGCCCATCGAGTCTATTTTCTCGAAGGCGGCAGGGAGAGGCGCAGGGCCGACGACGACCGACGCCAGAACGGAGAACGTCGCGACGGCTGGTTGCAGATCGAAAAATGGCGCAGCATCTGTGTTTTCGATTCGAAGAAATAGCGTTGATCGTTTGCCGATCGTCGGACGGTTGACGTTTTTTGAGGCCCTCTAAAACGGGAGTTTCTGCCATGCTCAGCTCTGCCGATACACTGCTCGTGATCGTCGACATCCAGGAGAAGCTCGTGCGGGCGATGCACGCCCGCGAGGAACTCTTGAGCCGCTCGCAACAACTGGTCCAGGGCGCGCGCGTCTTGAACGTCCCGATTCTGTGCACGGAACAGAACCCGAAAGGCCTGGGAGCCACCGTTCCTGAAATCACCGCCCATATGCCGGACGTTCGCCCCATCAGCAAGTTCAGCTTCGGTTGCTGCGCCTCCGAAGACTTCATGCACGCCCTGCGGGCCGGCGCCGCCCGCACCGTCCTGATGGCCGGCATCGAAACTCACGTCTGTGTTTACCAGACTACGCTGGAACTGCTGGCAAAAGGTTACCACGTAGAAGTCGTCGCCGACGCGTGTTCGTCGCGCACCCCGGAAAACAAACAGATCGGCCTCGAAAAGATGCGTGCAGCCGGCGCCGCCGTCACGAGCGTCGAAACGGCGCTGTTCGAGCTTTTGAAAGTCGCCGAAGGACCGCTTTTCAAGGAAATCCTGAAAATTGTCAAATGACGCACGGAATCAGACGTCGGGCTTGATGGTGCAGGGGAACCGAATGCGGACTCACCGCGTTCTCGTGATCGGGGCCGGAATCGGCGGCCTGACCGCCGCCAGAGCCCTGGCGCGCTTCGGCGTCCAGGTCGATCTGGTGGAACGCCGCACGGCGCTTGGCGGCCACGCCGCCCGATTCGCCTGCAAAGCGACCGACCGCTGCGTTAAATGCGGAGCCTGCCTCGTTACCGAAGCGATTGCCGCTGCAACGTCCGATCCCCGAATCCGGATTCATGCCGGTAGCCGGGTGGGCGAGATCCGCCGGACGTCGCAGCGCTTTGAGTTCACGATCGAACGGTCGGAGACGGCAACGCCCGGCAAGGGCCGAGGGTCGGAAGCCGGGCCGGGCGCCACCCCGCCCGTCACCGCCACCGCCGATGCCGTCGTGCTCGCCGCCGGTTTCGATGCCTTCGATCCGAAAGACAAGGCCTACGGCCATGGGGTTTTCCCGAACGTCATCACCCTTTTGGAATTGGAGCATGAGCTGCAGCGGCAGGGCGCGCTCATTCGGCCGTCGGACGGCTCTGCCCCGCAGCGTATTGCGTTCATCCAATGCGTCGGCAGCCGCGATGCCAAACTGGGCCATCTGTGGTGCTCGCGATTCTGCTGCGGAGCCGCTCTGCGCGCCGCACGGCGGATCAAATCCCTCCGGCCGCAAACCGAAGTCACCGTATTCTACATCGACATCCAGAGCTTCGGCCGGGACTTCGAGGCCTTCTACCGCCAATGCCGGCAGGAGCTGCGCATGATCCGCGCCATCCCGAACGAGGCCTTCGCGGTGGACGGCGGCGGGATCCGGCTGATCTACACCGAGGGCTCTCTCCATCCCGCTGTGGAAGCGGTCTTCGA
>JALOPB010000160.1 GCA_025454115.1 Desulfobacterales bacterium
CCCTTCCGGCCGACCGCGATTTAGAGGACCAGCTTCCCCGGGTCTTTGCCTTCAGCGACTTTGTCGCCGACAGCTGCATCCGCGACCCACTGCTGCTGAATCAGCTCTGGAGCGGCGGCAACCTGCGGCACCCCCCCGCGGCTGGCGCCTTGCGCGAACAGCTGAAGTCCGTTCTGCAAGACACCCATGACATCGACGATCTCGCCGCACGCTTGCGCCGCTTCCGGCGGCGCGAGCTGGTGCGCATCGCCTGGCGCGATCTCATGGGCAGCGCCGATCTCGCCGCCACGACCTCCGATCTCTCCGACCTGGCCGAGGCCTGTCTGGATCAAGCCCTTGGCTGGCTCTACGGCCGGCAGTGCGCCGAACAGGGAACCCCCACGGCCGCCGATGGAACCCCCATGGGGCTGGTAGTTCTGGCCCTCGGAAAGCTCGGCGCGCGCGAGTTAAACGTCTCCTCGGATATTGATCTGATCTTCGCCTTCCCGGGCGAGGGCGAAACCCGCGGGGCGGACCGGCCGGTGGAGCATGGGGAATTCTTTTTCCGCCTGTGTCGCCAGTTGATCCACGTCATCGGTCACCCGGGCGGCGAGGGCTTCGTTTTCCGAGTGGATCTGCGGCTGCGGCCCTTCGGAGATAACGGCCCCCTGGCGCTGAGCTTCGATGCCATGGAGCGTTACTATCAGGAGCAGGGCCGGGACTGGGAGCGCTACGCGTGGATCAAGGCACGCACCGTCGCGGGCGACAAGCGCGCCGGACAGGTGCTGCTCAAGCGCCTGCATCCGTTCGTCTACCGGCGCTATCTCGACTTCGGCGCCTTCGAATCCCTGCGCGCCATGAAGCATATGATCGCCCAAGAAGTCGCCCGCCGGGGTATGCAGCAGAACATCAAGCTCGGCCGCGGCGGCATCCGCGAAATCGAGTTTTTCGGGCAGATCTTCCAGCTGATCCGCGGCGGCGTGAGCCCCGGGCTGCAGAAACGACCGATCCGAGAGGCCCTGACCGCGCTGGCCGACGAAGGCCACATCCCGGAAGCGGTCCAGCGGGAACTGGATGCGGCCTATGTCTTCTTGCGCACGGTCGAGCACCGCCTCCAGGAAGCAGCCGATCAACAGACCCACGACCTGCCTTCGGATCCGTTCGGCCAGGCCCGTCTGGCGGCGTCCATGGGGTTCGACAGCCCTGACGCCTTCCGGGCGGCTCTCGACCGCCACCGCGATACGGTCCATGGCCACTTTCAACTCCTGCTGGAAAGCCCGGACGTCGAACGGTCCGGCCGCCCCCCCGACGACGGCATCAGCCAGATCTGGCACCAGAAGATGGACCCGGCCGAGGCCTCGGCGGTGCTGGCACAAATGGGTTACCAGCCGCCGGCGGAAGCGCTTCAGATCTTGAAGGATCTGCACGACGATTCCGCGACCCGCGCCCTCAGTTTCACCGGTCGCCAGCGCCTGGACCGGCTCATCCCGCTCGTGGTGGCCGAAGCCGGTCGGGCCAGCCAGCCCCTCACCGCCCTGTGCCGGCTGGCGGACCTGATCCGCGCGGTGGAGCGACGCACGAGCTACCTGGCGCTGCTGCTCGAATACCCGGCCGCGCTGGCCCACCTGGTAAAGCTGACGGACGCCAGCCCCTGGATCGCTTCGCTGCTGGCGCAACACCCCGTGCTGCTGGATGAATTGCTCGACCCCCGCACCCTTTATCGGCCTCCGTCGCGGGAGATGCTGGAAGCCGAGATCGGACGCCGCCTGGGCTGCGCACCGGACGAGGATCTCGAGGCGCAAATCGAAGCCCTCTGCATCTTCAAGCAAATCAACGTGCTGCGGGTAGCTGCGGCCGACGTCAGCGGGCGCATGCCGCTGATGCGCGTCAGCGATTATCTCTCGGACATTGCCGAGGTCGCCATCAATGCCGTCGTGGACCTCACCTGGCGCCACCTGGTGGAGCGACATGGCCGGCCGGACTGCCGCTTGGAGGGGGTTTCCTGCGACCGGGGGTTCGGGGTCATCGCCTACGGCAAACTGGGAGGTCTGGAACTGGGGTACGGTTCCGACCTCGACCTGGTCTTCCTGCATGCCGGTGTTGACGGTCAGACGCACGGCGGCCCCCACCCCATCGACAACGCACAGTTCTTCAACCGCCTGGGGCAGCGGGTCATCCATCTGTTAACCTCCCACACCCGCGCCGGCCGGGTTTACGAAATCGACATGCGACTGCGGCCGAGCGGAATTTCCGGCGTCCTGGTGCAGCACGTGGAGGCCTTTCGAGACTACCAGTTGAACCACGCCTGGACCTGGGAACACCAAGCCCTCATCAAGGCACGGCCGGTGAGCGGGGAGCGACTCATCACCTCCCGCTTCGAGGCCATCCGCGGCGAGGTTCTGTCCCGGCCGCGGCCGCGCGCAAAACTGCATGCCGACGTGGCGGACATGCGCGCGCGCATGCGGGCCGAACAGCATCGCCTCGACCCGGGCTGCTTCGATCTGAAGCAGGATCCGGGTGGAATCGTCGATATTGAATTCCTGGTGCAGTATCTCGTCCTGCGGCATGCCCACCGTTATCCGGAGCTGGTGCGATGGACCGACAACGTCCGCCTGATCCAGACCTTGATCGGCTCGGCCGTGCTCAACGAATACATGGCTCACGTTCTCAAACACGCCTATCTCATCTACCGCGCCGCCGCCCACCAGTTGAGCCTGCAGGAAAAACCGGCCCGCGTGCCGGCCGAAAAGTTCGAACGCCTGCAGCAGCGCATCCGTCAAATCTGGGAAGCCCTCTTCCCGGGCCGCTGACCGCAGCATTTTAATCCACCTAAATATTTTACAAAATTGTTACTAATTAGATTCTTTTATTAACAATTTTGTTATTTTCTCCAGCGCTCGGTTCGGACACGCCCACACCCTTAATCATCTGAACTTACTGTCATTCCGAAGTCCACCCACCTCTGGCACATGCTTTGCTGATCCGATCTGGGGACACGAACCGATTGGGGAATTACCGAAATGCGCAGCGTCCACGCGACCGCCTCGACCCAACTGCAAGAAAATGTGGCTGGGCTGACCGAGCGATTCCTTCGCCGGAAACAGCCCGACTTCATGAAGCAGCATTCGCGCGCCCTGGACGATTATTTTGAACAGGCGTTTGAACGGAGCATGATCGGCCCTCGCATGGAAATCAACAAGAACCCTTATGCCATCATCGCATTGGGCGGCTACGGCCGGGAGGAGCAAAGCCTCCATTCGGACGTGGACCTGTTGTTTCTGTTCAGCCGGCGCATCCCGGCCGAGGCTGAAAACCTGATTCGCGAAATGATCTATCCGCTCTGGGACATCGGCATGGACGTCGGTTACGCCACGCGCTCGCTCAAGGAATGCCTGACGCTGGCCGCCAAGGACATCAATGTCCTGACGCCGATCCTGGACGCCCGATTCATCTGCGGCATGTCCATGCTCTATTCCGAATTGATGTCCCGGCTCCGGGAGAAGGTCATCCGCAAGAATTCGGAGCGGATGCTGCGGGAAATCGTCGCCTATACGCGCGCCCGGCACAGCCAATACGGGGATTCGGCGCATCTGTTGGAGCCCAATCTCAAAGAAGGCCAGGGCGGATTGCGCGATTACCACAGCATGCTCTGGATGGCCAAACTCAACGTCGACGTGAGACAACCCCGCGATCTAGAGTATTTCGGCCTGCTGTCCCACGCCGAATTCCAGAACCTGTGGGACGCGCTGGGGTTCATCTGGGACGTGCGCAACCACCTGCACCACATCAGCCGCCGCAAATGCGATCAGCTGCATTTCGAATCCCAAATCAGCATCGCCGACCGTTTCAAATTCAAACCCGAAGCCGGCCAGCAGCCGGTGGAGCGTTTTCTCGGCGAGCTCCACCGCCGGATGGAGTCGGTCAAACAGCAGCACCTCATGCTGCTGCATGAGCTGGGCGTCGATAAAAGGGGAGGACGGCGGGTGTCTCCCAAAATCCCGGTAGAGGGAATCGAAGCCCGCTCCGGGGGCATGTTGAATTTCACGGGCCCCGAGGCGATCCTGAAGCGCCCCGAGCTGCTGATCCGAATCTTCGAAGAGGGGGCCCGACTGAAGGCCCCTCTCAGCGCTGAGGCCAAGCGGCTGGTGAAGGAGTTCGTTTACCTCATCGACCCGAGCTTTCGCTCCGCACCGGAAATCGTCCGGACCTTCGAACGCATCCTGATATCCGCTGAAGCCAGCGGGCTGCTGGACGACTTGCTGTCCACCGGTTTTCTGGAGGCCTTCATCCCGGAGTTCCAGGGAATCTCCAACCGTATTCAATACGACGAGTACCACCTCTACCCGGTCGACAAGCACCTGCTGCGCACCGTTCACATTATCCAGCAGCTGGCCGGGGAAGACCGGCTCGGCGAGCCGCTGTTTGCCCGCCTCCACCGTGAACTTAAAAACAAAGTGCTGTTGATGTGGGCGGCTCTGCTGCACGACATCGGCAAGGGCGCACCCTCGGCCGACCACTCCGAAAGCGGCGCCGATCTGGTCCGTCGCATCCTGGCTGAAAAGGGTCTGACACCGGAGGAGGTCGCCGCCGTGGAATTCCTCGTCCGCGAGCACCTGTATCTGATCAAAACGGCCACCCGCCGGGACATCCACGACGAGGAAACCGCCATTGCCTGCGCCCGGCGCATCAAGGATGCCGAACGCCTGAAAATGCTTTATCTGCTCACGGTGGCCGATTCCATGGCGACCGGCCCGGCCGCCTGGAACGATTGGACCTCGCACCTGTTGCGCGAGTTCTTCCTCAAAGTGTTGAACATCCTCGAAAAGGGAGAGCTGGCCAGCGACAAGGCCACCGCCGCCATTGAAACCAAGCGCAGCGCGCTGCTGACGACCGCCGCTTCCGGAGATGCACGGCAGCGGATCGAGGCCTTGTTTCCGGCTCTCAGCCCGCGCTACCTGCTCGCGACGCCCGCCGAGCAGATCGCCAGCCACATCGAGCTCTTTCAGCGGCTGCAGACGACCGACTTCGTGTGGGACATCCAGCCGTCCTCGAAGGGCGCCACCCGCAAGGTGGCCATCTGCGCCAAGGACCGGCCCGGGTTGGTGGCCAGCATGGCCGGCGTGTTCACCTTGAACAACATCAACATCCTCGACGTCCAGGTGTTCACCTGGCGCAACCGTACCGCTCTGGATGTCTTCGAGGTGACCCCGCCGCCGGATACCATTTTCGAAGCTGAAAAATGGCGCCGCGCCGAGGAAAACCTCCACGCCGTCTTGGCGGGAACCCTCGACCTCGCTGCCGCTCTCCAGCCGCGCCTGGACGCTGCCCGCGGGGTCAAACCACGCACCGCCCGGCGCCCGCACCGCGTGCGGGTCGACAACACCAGCTCCAGCTTCTTCACCATCATCGAAGTCTTTACATACGACTTTCCCGGACTGCTCTACAGCATCTCCGATGTTCTCTTCCGCTGCGAGCTTGACATCTGGGTCGCCAAAATCGCCACCAAGGTGGACCAGGTCGTCGACGTCTTTTATGTCCGAGACCTGAGCGGCCAGAAAGTGGACGATCCGGGTCGGGTGTCCGCGATCAAGGAGGCCCTGCTGCAGCGGCTGCCGCAACTGGATCAGGATTCAACTCTCACGAAAGGTAAGGAATGAAACCATGAAAAAGCATCGGTCGGTTGGTTGGCTTTTTGGAATGACGGGGATCGGATACATGCTGTCGGCACCCCCCGCCTGGGCGGCGGATGCCGCGCTGAACTCCGGGGACACGGCCTGGATGATCGTGTCAACCGCCCTGGTGATGATGATGACCCCCGCCGGATTGGCCCTCTTCTACGGCGGCATGTCGCGCTATAAGAACTTGCTGAACACCCTGGCCATGACGTTCGTCGCCTACTGCCTGGCCAGCATCGTCTGGGTGATGTGGGGTTACAGCCTGGCCTTCGGACCGGACAAGGGCGGGATGATCGGAGGGCTGGACTTTTTCTTTTTCGCGGGGATCACCCCCGCCAGCCTGGAAGGCACCATCCCCACCAACGTATTTGCCCTCTTCCAGATGACCTTTGCGTGCATCACCGTGGCCTTGGTGCTCGGGTCCATCGTCGACCGCATGAAATTCTCAGCCTGGGTGGTCTTCACCGTCCTGTGGGTGACGTTCGTCTATTGCCCCATCGCGCACTGGGTGTGGGGTAAGGGCTGGATGGCCTCCATCGGCGCGCTTGACTTTGCCGGTGGAACCGTGGTCCACATCAACGCGGGCGTCGCGGGGCTGGTGCTGGCGCTGGTGCTCGGCAAACGCATCGGTTTCGGCAAGGAGGCCATGTTCCCTTCCAGCATCGCCCTGACGGCACTGGGCGCGGCCCTGCTTTGGTTCGGCTGGTTCGGGTTCAATGCCGGAAGCGCGCTAGTGGCGGACGGTCTGGCCGGCTCGGCCTTTCTGGTGACGAACACCTCGGCGGCGGCCGCCGCGCTGGCATGGATGTTTACCGAGTGGCTGATCAATAAGAAGCCGACCGTGCTCGGCATCGCTTCGGGCGTGGTGGCGGGGCTGGTGGCCATTACACCGGCGGCCGGTTTTGTCGGCCTGGGGTCGTCCGTTCTCATCGGCATCGCCGCGGGGGTGCTCGGGTTCTTTTCGGTGGCCCGGTTGAAGCTCAAGCTCGGATATGACGACTCGCTCGATGCCTTCGGCGTCCACGGCATGTGCGGGACCCTCGGGGCGCTCGCGACCGGGCTTTTCGCCGATCCGGCCGTCAATGCCGCCGGCACCGGGCTTTTCTTCGGCAACCCCATGCAGGTCGTGATTCAGTTGGTTTCCATCCTGGCCACGGCCGTATTTACAGCGGTCGCGACGCTGGTTTTGATTTATCTCACCAAGGCCTTGACGGGCGGCTTGCGGGTGGAAGAGGAAAACGAAAGAATCGGCCTGGACAGCGCCGTCCACGGCGAGCGAGCCTTCGAAATCGAATAAAACGGGCGGAAATAAAACAGGAGGAATGTCCCATGATGAAAAAAGTGGAAGCCATCATCAAACCGTTCAAGCTGGATGACGTCAAGGAGGCGCTGAACGCCATCGGCATCCA
>JALOPB010000460.1 GCA_025454115.1 Desulfobacterales bacterium
GCCGCGGCTCATCGGCCCGGACACGCCACGGCCGGAAGATCTGCCGGCCTTCGTCGAACGCCTGGCGGAGGCCCTGAACCGCCAGCTCGCCCGCAGCCTCGAATGCGGCCGGCCGGCCGACCCGCACGGCCGCCTCGATCCGCTGACGTGGACGGGGGTTTTCGAGCGGATGGAATCATCCTGGCGGGAGTTGATCACATTCTAACGCATTTTGAAATGAAGGCCTCATTTGAACTTTATGGTCATGAGCAACTCCCCGGGCAGAGCCTTTTCCTGGGCTGCTTTAATGTCAAACGCAGCCGGCTTGCAGGAACCCTTTTCCCAAATGCGCTTTGCGATGGGTGAGCCCACGGCGGCGACCACCGAGTCGAAGACGAAGTAGTCGCGCACCTCGCTGCTCGCCTCCATGATGGCCTTGAGGCTTTCCGCCATGACCGCCACCGAGTCTTCGAACGTGTGTTGGTCGTCCGGCGCATACCCGCAATGATGCGCTTCGAAAAGCCAGTCATGGACGATGTAGGGGGGGGCATACCCCCACGGCGAGAAACCCTCGACTCCCCAGAGGAACCGGGGGATGGACCCGCCATCCGTGTACATCGGGCCGGGACGGATGGCCTTGCCGTTGGAACGCTTGAAGGTTAAGGGGTCGTCCTCGTCCGGCAGGAATAAGAAGTAGTCGTTCTTGACCCACCGTACGTCCAGAGCGCCAATGAACTTTCCTTCAGACGTTTCACGGTACAGCGGGGTGACGCAGCCGCTAAGAGCGGCGACGAGCAAGAGGAGGGCCGGGAGGCGCATGATTCACTCTCCTGGGACGGGGTAGTTAGGCTGAGATTGTATCTGGGACGGCCAATGTAGGCAAGTTGCTGGAACAAGCCTGGCTTGGGAAGGCGTATCCGACGGGTGGAGTCGTCTTGGCGGGGCCTGATTGCGGGATAAGCGTATAAAATTGGCTGAGCGTTTGCGCGTCTCATCTTGACATCTGATGCTTGATGCTATAACATCAACCATAACCTGCAATTTTTTTTCGGAAGAAGCCATGCGCACCACTTTGGATATTGAAGAAGACATCTTGTTCGCCGCCAAGGAAATCGCGCGGCAGAGAGGCTCAACGCTCGGTAAGGTTCTTTCGGACCTGGCGCGACAGGCCTTGACACAACCAGCGCCGAGCAGCACCCGTCAAGGGCTGCCGCTTTTTCCGGTTCAGCCTAAGGCCGGCATCGTGACGATGGAATTTGTCAATCAGCTGAGGGACGAAACGCCGTGACGGATTTTCTGCTGGATGTCAACGTGCTGATCGCGTTGAGCGATCCGATGCACATCCACCATGAATCGGCCCACCGGTGGTTTGCCAAGAAGGGCCGCCAAGCCTGGGCGACGTGTCCATTGACCGAAAATGCCTTTGTCCGCATTGCCTGCCATCCGAACTATCCCAACCGACCAGGCGACGCGACAGTCGTGCTGAACATCCTGCGAAGGTTGTGTCAAGCGCCGGGACATCAATTCTGGCCTGACGATATCAGCATCCGCGATTTTCTCGATTCAACCGTCGTCATCACCCACAGCCTGATCACCGACGTCTATCTTGTAGGTCTGGCGGTTCACAGGAAAGGCAAGCTCGCCACCTTCGATCGGCGTATCCCTGCGGCAGCGGTTCGCGGCGGACCCGGCGCCCTCGAACTTATCCCTGCATAGGCATATGGCGGATGGTCATTGAGACATTCAGATCATGATTCCTCACGGGTCAGCGCCGTGATCTCATCCGTGGTCATCCGGACCGTCGCCACGCCTCTCATTTTACTGACTGGATGACTCCGCTTGTATGAAATAAACTCCAGCAGCGATCCGTCGGGGTCGCGGAAGTAGATGCTGGTGCCCTGGCCGCAGGCGCCGAAGCGGGGAACCGGCCCGAGTTCGATGGGCACACCGTATGCTTCCAGATGGGCTTGCGCCTCTCGGATGGGGCCCGGCCATTCGAAGCACAGGTCGCTCCCGCCCGGTTGGACGGGCAGCCGTGCCACGGGCGTTGTCGCCGCCCCCAGAACATCGCGATAGAATGCATGGGAACGATCCCAGTCCGATACATGGATCACGCAATGGTCGAGCTTTATTTTCGGCATAATCCTCCCTCCGATACGCCAACCGCCGAGCGTGTAAAGTGGAGTGTTTTGTGATAGATAGTAGCATAGGCAATGCATTATGGCGAATCGGGGGGGCGTCCCGGCATGAAAACTCAACCAGGCGGACCGGCATCCACCGTTGCCGTTTTTTTCACGGGCGGCACCATCACCATGCGGCCCCAGGCCGGCCAGCGCGGGGTGGTTCCCAGCGACGAATTCGACCGTTTGTTCGCCGAACTGCGGCCGCATCTGCGCCAAGTGGGTTTCAAGCCGGTGCTCTGGTCCAACCTGCCGAGCCCGCACATGACCCCCGAACACATGTTCCGACTCGCCCGGGATGTGGACCAGGCTCTGGCTGCGCCATCGGTGATCGGCGCGGTGGTCATCCACGGCACCGACGTGCTGGTGGAGTCCGCTTACATGGCCGATTTGACGCTTTGCTCCTCCAAGCCGGTGGTCTACACGGGCTCCATGCGCTATTACAGCGAGACGGGATTTGACGGGATCCGCAACCTGCTGAACGGGGTTCGGGCCTGCGTGTTGCCGCTTCCGCCGGACACCGGCGTGGTACTGCTGATGACGGACCGGATCTTCAGCGCCCGGGAAGTGATTAAAATCAACTCGCTCAACATCGACGCCTTCGAAGCCCCCGAGAGCGGGCCCGTGGCCTATGTGGCCGGCGAAGACGTCCGGCTGACCCGGGGCTCGTCTCCGACGGCGGACATCGGGCGCCCGCTGATACGGACCAAACGAATCGAGTCGAACGTGGCCATGATTTCATGCTACACCGGCATGGACGGAACCCTGATCGACCATCTCCTGCACAAGGGGATGGCCGGATTGGTGCTCGAAGGGTTCGGCGCCGGCAACGTACCGCCGGGAGTGGTCCCCGCCGTGGAGCGGGCGATCACCCGGGGAATTCCGGTGGTTCTGACCACCCGCTGCCCCGAAGGCGGCGTCTGGCCGATGTATGCCTATGCCGGCGGCGGCGCCGACCTGGTCAAAAAGGGAGTCCTTTTAGGTGGCCGGCTCTCGGGTCCCAAGGCCCGCATCCTGCTGATGACGGCGCTGGGGGCCACCCGAAGCATTGCGAGGATCGGGCAGATTTTCAGGAGCAACAGTTGAGGGAAAAACCATGAAAC
>JALOPB010000161.1 GCA_025454115.1 Desulfobacterales bacterium
TTTGACACCGCGCGCGGGTTGAATTGCGACTCCACCATGATGATCGCCCGGATGAGGTCGTAGGCGACGTCGTAGCGCCCGGCGGCCTCGTGGATGAGCGCATGGAAGGGGTCCTCATCGGGTTCCCCCATGGGGGTGTAGACGGTGTTGGATAAATCCGACAGATAGGGCGGGCCCTCGGCCGGAAGGAAGTGGCTGCCGAAAGCCGCGGTCTGACCGGGCAGGGATCCGGCTAACACCGCGCCCTCCTCCCTGCCGATTTCAGATGACAGTCGGATGTCGGCGATGGAGACCACCAACCCCATCGCTATTGCAAAAATCCATGCCGAAACCTTTTTGACCCGCTGCTTCCAAGGTGGGTCTTCATATTCATAGCACATACCTTATCCCTCCTTTCAAAACCCCATCGCTTCACCCCCTGAACCGATGGCGTCCTACCGCACCCCCGGATAAGTCACTAAACGTTTACCAGCAATCAAGAGCAAAAATCATGCACTGTTGCATGCGTTAAAGGGTTTTCGTGAATATCTGGAGGGTTGGCCTGATAACCCGGATAATGCGCAGAACCGCTTTGGGAAGATGGATGCTCAGCTATATGTAGCCGATATCATCCGTTTGTGTCAACCTTTTCTTGCCGCTCCGAGATGCCGGAGGCTTCCCCGGCCGCCGGAGGCCCTCACGGCGCGATGCGGATGCGGGCTTTAGGGGCGAGCGCGCCCCGCTCGTTGATGGCGGCCACGACCATCTCGCCCGGATCCGGCACGATGCCCGTGAGGGCCGAGATGTTGACCTGGTGGGTGACGAGGATGAGGTTGCCTGCGGCCGGTGGGTGGCCGGCCAGCATCTCTTTCATGGCGCGGGTCTGCGCGGCTTCGAGCGCGGGCTGTTTGAAAAACGAATTGAGCGCCGGTTGCTCGCGGAACGCTCCAAAGGCGAGCTCGGCCGTTTCCCGGCAGCGGCACCACTGGCTCGAGAAGACCTGTTCGACCGGAACCCCCCGTTCGCGAAAGGCCTTGCCGATGGCGCGCGCCTGGCGGCGGCCCTCCTCAGACAGGTTGCGCTGGGTGCCGCAGTCGCCCAATTTGAAGTTTGCCGGATCGCCGAACCCCGGCGCCAGCGCATGGGATGCCGCCCTGAGCCGTATTTCATCCATGGGGCCTTACGCCACCTCACCGATCTTCGCCGCCACCGCGCCGAGGATGGCCCCGCTCCTAATCAGCTCCCTCATCGCTGCGATGTCGGCAGCGAGAAAGCGGTCGGTTTGAAGGTGTGGGATGACCCGGCGGATGGCCTCGTAGGCGGCGAGCGTGCCCTCGCCGGGCTTCAGGTTGGTGAAAAGGTCCAGGGCCTGGGCCGCGCAGAGCAGTTCAATGGCGATCACGTTCTCGGTGTTGGCGACGATCTCCCGGCACTTGCGGGCGGCGATCGTGCCCATCGACACGTGGTCTTCTTTATTCGCCGAGGTGGGGATCGAGTCGACACTGGCCGGGTGGGCGAGGACCTTGTTCTCCGACACCAACGCCGCCGCCGTGTACTGAGCGATCATGAAGCCCGAGTTCAGTCCGCCGTCGCTGACGAGAAACGCGGGCAGTCCGCTCAGCATGGGGTTGACCAGACGTTCGATCCTGCGCTCTGAAATGTTGGCGAGCTCGGCGACGGCCATGCCCAAGAAGTCCATGGCGAGCGCAACCGGCTGGCCGTGGAAATTCCCGCCCAGGAGAAATTCCTCCGTGTCCGCGAAAATCAGCGGATTGCCGGTGGAAGCGTTCATTTCGGTTTCGATGACCCGCCGGCAGTAGCCGGTCGCATCCTTCGTCGCCCCGTGCACCTGGGGTGAGCAGCGCAGGGTGTAGGCGTCCTGAATCCGGGAGCAGTCGCTGTGGGAGGAGATGATCTCGCTGTTGCGGGTGATGCGCTCCATGTTGGCGGCGGCGGCGATCTGTCCGGGATGCGGCCGCGCCTGGTGAAGCTTCGGGTTGAACTCGGCGCGGCTGCCCATCAGTACCTCGAGCGTCATGGCGGCGGCCACATCGGCGAGCCGGGATAGCTGCTCGGCATCGTGCACCGCGAGCGCCCCGATGGCCGTCATGACCTGGGTGCCGTTTACAAGCGCAAGACCCTCGGCCGATTCCAATCGGAGCGGAGTGAGACCACAGGCCTGAAGCGCTTCGGCCCCGCTCATTTGGCGGCCGTCGTAAAACGCCTCGCCCCTTCCCAAAAGCACCAGGCCCAGGTGGGCCAGGGGGGCCAGGTCCCCGCTCGCCCCCACGGATCCTTTCTCCGGAACGAGCGGGACGACGCCCGAATTTAGGAGTGCGAGCAGGCGCTCTGCGGTCTCCAGGCGAATGCCGGAGTTCCCCCTGGCAAAATCCTTGACCCTCAGCGTTATCACGGCCCGAACCGTTTCGGCCTCCAGCGGGCGGCCTACCCCGGCGGCGTGGCTCATGAGGATATTCTCCTGAAGCCGCCGTGTGTCTCCGGCGGAGATGGCAACATCGCTCAGGGCGCCGAAGCCGGTGGTGACACCGTAGATCCGGCGCTCCTCTTTCACCCATCGCTCGATCAGGGCCCGTGCGGCTTCAATGCGCGTCCGGGCGGAGTCGCTCAATCGGACCTCCGCACCTTCCCGCGCCACCGCGACCAGTGCCGCGATGGTAAGTCCCTCCTCATCCAGGCGGATAGTCTGCATCGGTCTCTTCTCCTGGGGGATTTTAGAAAGACCTTAAGATCGCCGGCCGGGGAAGTAAAGTCATCTCAAATTGGCGCATATCCTGCAATATGACGAGGAGGACGAGATGGCAACAGTAAAAAAGGCTGCAAAAACCGCAAAAAAACCGGCAGTGAAAAAGACTGTGAAAAAGGCTGCCCCCAAGGCCAAGGCTCCGGCCAAGAAAGCGGCCGCCAAGAAGCCCGCCGCCAAGAAGGCTGCTGCGAAGAAGCCTGCCGCCAAGAAAAAATAGCGCCCCGCCGCTTGCTGCAGCGCCCCCCGCTGCCGGGGAGGGCCAAAAGCGTCTTTCGGCTTGTGGCCCTCCCTTTTTTGTTCATGCTTTTCCCAGATGGGTTGTTTCGAATTGAATTGCTGACCCACCGGACTCCATGTGCGATGGAGCCCTATCGCCATTGAACCAAAAACTGCGGCGCGCCATGACCGCGAAAGCGGTCCTTTCGAGTACCCGCTCGGTTTCGATTACGGGAATGAGTGCTTCGGCAAGGGTTGCTTGGACGGGAGAACGAGGGCGTACCGATCATACGGTCCCGGCCTGCTTCGGGGGCGGGGAGCCTCACTCAAAGCAGATTCGCCAAAGCCTGAAGGAAAAGATCGTTGTCCTCGCGGCTGCCGATGGTTACGCGTAAAAAGTGTTGAAACCCCTTTTGCCTCCAGGGTTTGACGACGATTCCGGATTGAAGCAGACGCTCAGCGATCTTTACGCTGTCCGTGCCGAAATCCATAAATAGAAAATTGGCATGAGAAGGTGCGACGCGGAAGCCCCGTCTTTGCAGTTCTGCAGACAGCCTTTCCCTTTCGCGGCGGTTGTGTGTGATCGTCCGTTCGATATGATCCAGATCATCTAAGGCTGCCAGAGCCGCTGCCTGGGCAATTCGGTTGACGTTAAACGGGGTGCGCAGCTTATCGATGTGTCCGGCAATATCCGGATCGGAAAAGATTCCATAACCCACCCTGGCGCCGGCCAGTCCATAGGCCTTGGAAAATGTGCGCAGGACGGCATAAGGTGCGGACCCGCCGGCAAGCAGACGCAGGCTGTCAGGATAGTCTGGGTTCTCCCGGGCATATTCGTAGTAGGCTTCATCGATGACCAGAAGAGTCCGGGGCTGGGCGCTTCGGTGAATGCGTTCCAGTGCCGAGGCCGTGAGAATTGTCCCCACCGGGTTGGACGGGCTGCTGAAGATGACCATTCGGCAGCCATCGGCCATGGCGTCGAGGATCTCCTCCACCGGGAAGGCCAGATCGGAGCGCATCGGAACGGCGACCACATCCGCTCCCTGCTCCGCTGGATAGATTTCGTGGAGAAGAAAGGAGGGCGTCACGGTGACCACCCGGTCTGCGGGTCTCAAACACGCCCTGCAGATCAGGCAGATCAGTTCTTCGGATCCATTGCCGACGACAATGTTCGACGCGCCGGCGCCGGTGGCGGCGCTCAAAGCCCGGCGCAGCCGGCGTGCCTCGGGGTCGCTGTATTTGCCCAGGTCGACGAGTGCACGGGCGGCCGCCCGTGCGGCTTTTGTGCCGACGCCAAAGGGGTTTTCGTTGCTGGCCAACCGTACGACACGTTCGACCTGGTAATGCTCTCTCACATGCTCCTCCGGCAACCCGGCATTGTAGCGGGGCAGGCCTACGACTTCCTTCCGGACCATGGAGACACGCTCGGCAGGGTTCAGCATGTGGATCGGACTCCAGCCTTTTTAAATTCAAATTTAAAAAAGCAGTTTTGGCAAGTAGGTGGCGACGTGGGGAAACATCCAAACAAGCAGAATTCCCGCCACATTCAGAGCGATGAACGGAAAGACCCCCTGGTATATCTGGCCGGTGCTCACCTCGGGTGGCGCCACACCGCGCAGGTAAAACAGTGAGAAGCCGAATGGCGGCGTCAGGAAAGAGGTCTGCAGGTTGAGCGCGAAGAGAATCGACAACCAGATCGGGTCATGGCCCATCAGAATCAATATCGGGGTTACAAGCGGAAGCAGGATTATGGTGATCTCGACAAAGTCGAGGACAAACCCCAGAAGAAAAATGAGCGCCATGCAAAAGAGCAGTGCGCCGGTAGCCCCGCCGGGCATGTTGGTGACGATCCATGCTATCCGATCCTCTGCACCCAGGCCGATGAAGACCAGAGCGAAAAAGCCCGCGGTGAGAATCGTGGCGAAAATCATGGAGGTAATCGTCATGGTCGCGGTGAGGGTCGGTTTGAGCAGTTTGTTCACCCCCATGAGCTGAAGGGCTTTGAACAGAGCAACTGAGCCCACAGCGACGAGGGCAAGACAGAGGCCCCCGACCACCCACTCTCCCGGACCGACGTCGGAACGCTGGAGACGAACAGGGGCAAGGCCGGCGACGAGCGCCAGAATTACCAAGGCGAGAGCGCCGGCAATCATCAACGGCTTCGATTTCCCAAGACGTGCCCCGGCCAGTAAAAGGGCACCCACCGCACCGACCGAAGCCGCCTCGCTGGGGGTGGCGATTCCGGCCAGAATCGAACCCAGCACGGCGACAATTAGTACAATCGGAGGCACCACCGCACTTGCCACTTCGGCGACCGTGACAGGCTTAACGTCCTCGCCGCTCATCGCAGGGGCGACATGGGGAGACAGCCGGCCGCGGATGACCAGGTAGAGAATGTACAGCGCCACAAGCAACAGTCCGGGCATCATGGCGGCGGCAAACAGCTGGCCGACGGATAGCGTTTCGATGGAGAATTGTCCTCGGGACGTCTGCACCTGCTGGTAGGCGTTGGACATCACATCGGCGAGGATGATCAACAGTGTCGACGGCGGAATGATCTGGCCCAATGTGCCCGCGGTGCAGACAATGCCGCTGGCGAGGGCCGGCTGGTAGCGGTAGCGCAGCATGGTCGGCAAGGCGATCAGGCCCATGGCGACCACCGTCGCGCCGACGATGCCGGTGGAAGCGGCGAGCAGCGCGCCAACGACCACGACTGAAATACCGAGTCCGCCGCGCATACGCCCGAAAAGGCGGCCCATGGTTTGGAGCAGGTCCTCGGCAATCCGGCTCTTTTCGAGCACGATCCCCATAAAGACAAATAGCGGGATGGCGATCAAGACATCGTTGGTGATCAGTCCGAAGGCCCTTTGCGCCAGTGCCCCGAGAAGCCTCAGGTCGAAAGCGCCGACCATCCAGCCGAAAAATGCAAAAAGGGTTGCCAGGCCGGCAAGAGTAAAAGAGACCGGATACCCGATGAGGATCCCGAGGATCAGGGCTGCTACCAGCAACAGATCAAGGGGGAGGGTCATGGCCTATGTCCAATCCTTATTCCGGTATTCAGAACGATGATGTCCGAAATGATTTTGGCGATGCCCTGGATGATCAGAAGGCCGCAAAAAGCGGTGATAAGCGATTTCAGATAGAAAGAGGCGGGGATCCCGCCCACCGAGACAGGGCCTTCCAGGATTCTCCAGGAGGCGAGGACGGTCGGCCAGGAAAAGTAGGCCAGCATCGCCATGGAAGGGAAAAGAAACAGCAGGTGGCCGAAAATATCCGTGAGCGCCTTTCCCCGGGCGGAGCGGTCGGCATAATAGATATCGACCCGCACATGGCCGTCGACGAGGAAGGTGTAACCGGCTCCGAGCATAAAAAGGCTCGCATGGAGGTAAAGCACCCCCTCGTTCAGAAATACATAACTGATTCCGAAGACATATCGGAGCAGGACGATTGAAAACTGGAGCAGCACCATCAACAGGGCACACCAGCAGACGATGGAGCCGATCACCCGATTGATCATATTAAGAAACGCTATGGCTGTTCTCATCACTTGGCCTTTTGCCCGGACAGAGGCATCGCGGAGGGCCTCTGCCCGGGCAGGAAAGATTAGTACCGGTAATTCATTGCCCGTGCATTCATCATGCCGCTGTCGGCGTAAACCATGTATTCGGAAATCGAAGCACGGTATTTCAGAAAGCTCTCAACGATCCGCCGCACAAGTTCATCGGAGTTCTCTCGCAGTTCTCCGATCACCTGCCCGGCGGCGTTCCCCATCGCAACGATTACATCATCGGGAAGCTTGCGCACCTGCACGCCCTGTTCGGCAACCATCTGTTTCAGGGCGAGGGCGTGTTTCGTGGTGTATTCCGTCCACACGGGGTTGTAGAGGCTTTGACACGCGAAAGCGACGGCCTGCTTGAGATCCGCCGGGAGCTTTTCGTAGGTTTTCATGTTTACCGCGCACTCTTCGGCCGAGGAGGGTTCCCCCACCCCCGGCCAGTAGTAGTTTTTCGCTACCTGGTAGTATCCCAGCGCGGCATCGCTCCACGGGCCGATGAACTCTCCGGCGTCGATGGTCCCGGTCTGCAGTGCCTGGAACATTTCACGTCCGCTCAGTGCCTGAACCGCCATGCCCAGCTTAGAGCACATTTCCGAAGCCAAGCCGGTGGTACGAAAGCGAAGGCCTTTAAAATCATCGGCGGACTTGATCTCTTTGCGGAACCAGCCTGCCCACTGGGCTCCGGAGTTTCCGCAAAGGAAAGGTTTCAAGTTGAAGCGGGCGTACATCTCATCATACAGGGCCTGCCCGCCGCCGTACATCAGCCATCCCAGCTGCTCGTCGGCACGCAGGCCGAACGGCTGGGAGCCAAACAACAGAATGCCTTTGGATTTGGAGCCCCAATAGGCGGGCACGGCATGATACAAATCGGCCGTGCCTTGGGAAACGGCGTCGAAGACACCCGGGCCGGGAACCAGCTCCCCGGCTGCGAAAAGCTTCACTTCCAACCGACCGCCGGAAAGGGCTGTGATTCTGTCGGCGAGCATTTGGGCGGCGACTCCAGGGCCCGGAAGATTTTTGGGCCACGCCGTCACCATTCTCCACTGGATCTTGTCGGCGGCTCGAGCCGGAGCGGAAAAGGGGCTCATTAGGGCGGCTGCAGTCAAAGTGGCGGTTCCGGTGGCCTTGAGGAATTTTCTCCTATTCATTTATCTCTCCTTTCTTTGGTTGGGTTTTACATAAAGGTTTCGGCGGGGAGCCGCTCCGTCCGAAACGAAATTGAGTTACGATCACTTATAGAAGGACAAGCAAAATCAACATTGTTCCACTCAACGCCGGTTCATGGCGGAGAACAGGTTCGCCACTGCCTCCTTGACCGCAGAGGCGTCGGCCTGGAAGGGAAGTGTGATCTGGTCACCGTTGCCGTTGCTGCGGTTGTAGGCCATTGCCACCTCAATGGCGTTGGGATTGCGTGCCCAGCTGCGGCGGGCCACCCCCACCATCACATCCCAGGTCATGGCCGAGCGTAGAATTCCATCCACCCGGCTGCTGCCGTCGAGAACCATGCCGAACCCTCCGTTGATGGCCTTGCCGATTCCCGTGCCGCCACCGTTGTGCAGCGCTACCAGAGACATCCCACGCGCGGCATTGCCGGCAAAGCAATGGGTGGCCATGTCGGCGCACATGTTGCTGCCGTCGTGAATATTGGCTGTTTCCCGGAAGGGGGAGTCGGTGCCTCCGGGATCATGGTGGTCGCGGCCGAGCATGATCGGGCCGACCTCGCCGGCCCGCACCATGGCATTGAAGCGCAGCGCCATCTGCGTGCGCCCTTCTGCGTCGGCGTAGAGTATCCGCGCCTGACTGCCGACCACCAAGCGGTTGGCCTTCGCATTGCGGATCCAAAGGTAGTTGTCGCGGTCCTCGGCACGCCGCAAGGGATCGATACAAGCCATTGCGGCCTGGTCCGTCTTTTCAAGGTCCGCCGGGTCGCCGCTCAAGCAGACCCAGCGAAAGGGGCCATATCCGTAATCAAACAGAGGGCCCATCAGATTTTCGAAATAGGAGGGAAAAACAAAACCATCCCGGGTGTCCACACCGTTTTTTGCGACCTCGGGAACACCGGCGTCGAATACCGCTTTCAGGAACGCGTTGCCGTAGTCAAAAAAGAAGGCGCCCTGCCGGGCCAGTTCCGTAACTACCTGAAAATGACGTTTCAGGCTGGCGTCCACAAGCGTCCGAAAAGCGGCGCGGTCGGCTGAGAGCAGGCGGGTGCGCTCGGCAAAGTCGACCCCTTGGGGGCAGTAGCCGCCATCATAGGCCACATGGCAGGAGGTCTGGTCTGAGAGCAGGTCGACCCGGCAGCGGCGTGCCGCCAAATATTCCAGCAGATCGACGATGTTTCCATGGAAGGCGATCGAGGTTGCGGTTTTTGCCGTCCGTGCCTGATCGGCAAGGCGCAGGGCCTCGGCGGGGTCCGTGCAAACCACGTCCACCCACCCCTGGAGGCGGCGGGTTTTGATCCTTGAAATATCCACCTCGGCGATCAGGGAGACCGCACCGGCGATCTTGGCTGCTTTGGGTTGGGCGCCGCTCATGCCCCCGAGGCCGGAGGAGACAAACAACAACCCGGTCAGATCTTTGTCCGCCGCCACCCCGCACATCTTGCGGCCGGCGCTCAGCAGGGTGTTGTAGGTCCCGTGGACGATCCCCTGGGGGCCGATATACATCCAGCCGCCGGCAGTCATCTGCCCGTAGGAGGAGACTCCCATTTGGGCGGCGATCTCCCAGTCATCGGGGTTGTCGTAGAGCCCGACCAGCAAACCGTTCGTGATAATCACCCGCGGGTTGTCCGCACTCGATTGAAAGAGGCCCAAGGGATGTCCGGACATCATGACCAGGGTCTGCTCTTCGGTCATGACTTCAAGGTATTTTTTGATCAGCCGCAGCTGCATCCAGTTTTGGCAGACACTGCCGGTTTCACCGTAGGTGACCAGCTCATAAGGATACAAGGCGACATCGAAATCAAGGTTGTTGTCGATCATCAACTGAAAGGCTTTGCCGGCGAGGCATCGACCCCGGTAGGCATCGATCGGTTTCGCCTTGAACGCTCCGTGGGGTCGAAAACGATAACCGTAAATCCGGCCGCAGGTGCTGAGTTCCTC
>JALOPB010000162.1 GCA_025454115.1 Desulfobacterales bacterium
CGGCGGAATTTTTTCTGCAACGAGTCCATATAGAGATAGAAAACGGGCGTTACGAAGAGGGTCAGCATCTGGGAGAAGAAAAGGCCGCCGACGACCGCCAGGCCCAGCGGCTGCCGGGACTCGCCGCCGGCGCCCCAGCCGATGGCGATGGGGATGGTTCCCACCAGCGCGGCGATGGTGGTCATCATGATCGGTCGGAACCGGACGATGCAGGCTTCGAAAATGGCGTCTTTCGGTTGTTTGCGTTCGACCCGCTGGGCCTCTAAGGCGAAGTCGATCATGATGATGCCGTTTTTCTTGACGAGCCCGACCAGCAGAATCAACCCGACGAAAGAATAGATATCGAGCTGGGCGTTGAAAATGAGCAAAGTGACCAGCGCCCCCACCCCCGCCAGCGGGAGGGCCGAGAGGATGGTGAGGGGGTGGATGAAGCTCTCATAGAGGATACCGAGCACGATGTAGATTACGAGAATGGCGATGACCAAAAGCAGGCCGAGGTTCCGGATCGACGACTCGAACACCTGGGCCGTCCCCTGGAAGTTGGCCGTGATGGTGGCCGGCAGCAGCTGGCGGGCCAGGTCATTCAATTTCGACACGGCGTCGCCCAAGGCGAAGCCGGGCCCCAGGTTGAAGGAGACGGTGACGGACGGCAGCTGGCCGCTGTGATTGATGGTCAGCGGCCCGTAGCCGCGGGTTATTTTTGCTACGGCATCGAGCGGCACCAGCGCGCCGCTGGACGAGCGCACGTAGAGCAGCGAGAGGGCTGCGGCATCGAGCTGGTAGTCGGGTTTCAGTTCCAGAATGACTTGGAACTGATTGGTGTCGGCGTAGATCGTCGAGATCTGGCGCGTACCGTAGGCGCTGTAGAGGGCATCCTCGATCTGCGCGGCCGAGATGCCTAAGGACGCCGCCTTGTCGCGGTCGATGTCGATATTGATCTGCGGGTTTTTGATTTGCAGGTCGGTCGTCACATCCTGGAATTCCGGCAGCGCCTGAATCGCGGCGGCCAGCTGCGGGGCGACGCGGTAAAGCTCGCCGACGTCCGGCCCCTGTAAGGTGTACTGGTATTGGCTCTTGCTCACCCGGCCGCCCAGTGAGATCGCAGGCGGATTTTGCAGGAAGGCGCGGATCCCCGGAACCTGGGCCATCTGCTGCCGCAGTCGCTGAATGATCGCATCGGCCGAAAGCTCCCGTTCCGAGCGGGGCTTGAGCCGGATGACCAGGAAGCCGCTGTTGCTTCCGGTGATGCTGCCGGCGCGGGCGCCCGCACTGGACATGAACGCCGCGATGTTCGGCTCCTGCTTGGCAATCGCTGCGAGTGCCTGTTGCTGCCGCCGCATGGCCTCCCAGGAGATCCCTTCCGCCGCTTCGGTCAACCCGTAAATCAAAGAACGATCTTCGCTGGGGATGAACCCCTTGGGCACCACCCGAAACAGCCAGACCGTTGCGATCATGACCAAAACCAAAAAAACCATGGTGAGGCGGCGGTGCTCCAAAAACCAGCGCAGGCTACGCTTGTACAGGTCCAGCATTCCTTCGTAGATTCTTTCGGATGCATCGTAGAGCCGGCTCGGGGGCTGCTCTGCATGCGGACGCAGGAAACGGCTGCAAAGCATGGGCGTGAGAGTCAGAGAGATCACCCCCGATATGAGAATGGCCACGGCGATGGTGACGGCGAATTCGCTGAACAGCCGGCCCAGGATGCCGCCCATGAACAGAATGGGAATGAACACCGCCACCAGCGATAGCGTCATGGACACGATGGTGAAGCCGATCTCGCGCGAGCCGTTCAGGGCCGCTTTCACCGGCCCTTCCCCCAACTCCAGGTGCCGGACGATGTTTTCCAGCATGACGATGGCATCGTCCACCACGAAGCCGACCGCGAGAATCAAGGCCATCAGAGACAGGTTGTCGATGTTGTAGCCCAGCAGGTACATCACCATGAAGGTGCCCACCACCGACATCGGGATCGCCAGGCTGGGGATCAACGTGTAAGAGAGGCGTCGCAGGAATAAAAAAATGACCAGCACCACCAGCGCCAGCGTGAACAAGAGGGTGAACTGTACATCGTGCACCGACTCCTGAATGGACAACGAAGAGTCATACAAGATCTGCAGCGAAACCGAGGCGGGCAGTTGATCTTGAAACACCGGCAACAGCTTCTTGACGGCCGAGGCCACCTCGACGGTGTTGGTCCCGGGCTGGCGCTGGACCGCCAGGACGATGGCGCGTTGATCGATGAACCAGGCTGCGGTCTTGTTGTTCTCGACGCTGTCGAAGACAACGCCGATGTCGCCCAATCTCACCGGTCGCCCGTCGCGGTAGGTAACGATGATGGAACGGTAGGGTTCGGCATTAAAAAGCTGGCCGCTCGCCTGGACGGTGAAAGCCTGCTGAGGACCGTAAAGAGTACCGGTCGGCAGATTGACGTTGGCCTTGCTTACCGCATCGGCCACCTGATCGATGCCGATGCCGCGCGATGCCATTTCCTTGGGGTCCAGCTGGATGCGCACCGCGAATTTCTGGGCTCCGAACACCTGCACCTGGGCAACCCCGCTGATCATCGATATGCGCTGAGCCATGAGGGTTTCGCCGTATTCGTTCAGCGTGTAGAGCGGCAGGGTGGGCGAGGTCAAGGCGATGCGCAGGATCGGCTGGTCGGCCGGGTTGACCTTGCGAAAGTAAGGCGGGACAGGCATTTCCTTGGGCAAGTTGCGGGCCGCGCGGGAGATGGCGACCTGCACATCCTGGGCGGCGGCGTCGATGTCGCGGTGCAAGGCAAATTGCAGCGTGATCTGGGTGCTCCCCAACGAACTCGTGGAGGTCATGGAATCCAAGCCGGCAATAGCCGAGAACTCCCGTTCGAGAGGGGTGGCGACGGCCGAACCCATGGTGTTGGGGTTGGCGCCGGGGAGCGAAGCCGTGACCTGGATCGTCGGAAAATCGACGTTGGGCAAGTCGCTCACCGGCAGCTTGGTATAGGCCAGAGCCCCGAAGATGAGGATGGACAACATCACCAGGGTCGTCATAATCGGTCGACGGATGAAGATCTCGGAAATATTCATGAATAAAAACGGTTTTAAGTGTTACGTGTTAAGTTTTAGGTAACTGACAGGGCCCCTGAGAGAGGATTTTTCAACTGGAGATTTGCACCTTGGCCCCCGGCACCAGCCGCAGCTGACCTTCGGTGACCACGCGCTCGCCGGCCGATAACCCCTTGTCGATTACCACCGATTCACCGATACTCATACCCGGTGTCACCGGCCGAGACTCGACGCTAAGGTCCGGCTTCACGACATAAACGAACTGGCCGTCCTGTCCGACCTGGATGGCGACCGACGGGATGACAATGGCGTCGTTGCGGGTGGTCAGGGTGAGGGTGGCCATGACGAACTGACCGGGCCAGAGGAGGCGGTCCGTGTTGGCGAAGGCCCCCTTGAGCAGAACGGTGCCCGTCTGGGTGTTCACCTTGTTGTCCAGAAAACCCAGAGTTCCGGGCTCGGGCTTCGCCTGGCTTTCCGGAATGACGACCTCCACCTTCAACGGGCCGCGCGCCATGTGGATCTTGATCTCGGTCAGATATTGCTGGGGAACGGCAAACCCCACATTGATCGGCATGATCTGCATGATCTCCACCATGCCGCTTTTGTCGTCGTTGGCCTTTATCTGAGCGCCCTCGTCCACAAGCAGCCGGCCGGTCCGGCCGGTCATGGGGGCTTTGATGGTGCAATAGTCGACATTCAGCTGCGCCCGTTCCAGGGCCGCCCGATCGGCTGCCGCCGTCGCCCGGAGCGCCTCGGCGTTGGCGCGAAATTGTTCATACTTGTCGCTGCTGACGTAATTCTTGGCGACCAGCTCGGCATAGCGCTTGGCGTCGCGATCCGCCTTGTCGGCCAGAGCCACATCACGTTCGAGCCGCGCGCGGGCTTCCTTCAAAGCCGCCTCGTAGGGCCGCGGATCGATCGTAAAGAGGAGCTCGCCCTTTTTGACATCCTGGCCCTCCCGGAAGTGAACTTTTACCAGTTGGCCGTCGACCCGCGATTTAATGGAGACCGTCGCATAGGCCTCAACCGTTCCCACCGCCTGCAACTGGACGGGTACCGCCTTCTGCTCGGCTGCGGCCACCTTCACCGGTATCAACGGTTCCCGCTTTTCGCGCTGGGGAGTTCCCTCGCTGCGGGTCATAAAAATCAGGGTGAAGGCGCCCGCCATCAACGTAGCGGCTATCGCCAGGGCTTTCAGCGGATTGCGCCGGTTGTCGGTTGCGCGTCGGTCTGTCATGAATACGCCTTTCAGGAGGTTCAAACCCGAGGAGTGCTTGACCTCAATCTACATTATCAGCCTTCTGCATGCGAAATTCAATAGCATTCCAGCGCGAAAAAAGGGGAACCCGTTGTGCGGCAGATACTGCCTTTTTTCGAACGGCGGCCTTCTCAGTGCCGCACGTACTCGAATCCGGGAATGCTGACCAGCTCCTCCAGCCGATTCAGCCCCCAGCTGGCGAGCGAGACCAATGCCAGGTAGATGGCACCGACGACGAAAAACACTTCGAGATATTTGAAAAACATCGATGCCAGGATCTTGGCTTCGCCGGTCAGTTCGATGCAGGTGACCATGTAGGCCAGCGAGGAATATTTGATCAGATAGATGAGTTCGTTGCCGCAGCCCGGCAGGGCACGGCGGATGGCCTGAGGCAGGAGGATGGAAACGACCGCCCGGGTGCGGCTGAACCCGAGCGAACGCGCGGCCTGCAATTGCCCCTGCTTGATCGAGCGCAGGGCTCCGCGCACATACTCCGCATGGTAGGCTCCGCTGCAGAGGGAGAACCCCAGCACGGCGGCCGCATACGGGCTGAGGTAGATCCCCAGCTGGGGCAGGCCGAAGTACCAAATGTACAGCTGGACCAGCAGGGGAAAACCGCGGAAGACGAGACCGTAGAGCTCGGCGGCGCGTCTCCAGAAAGTCCGGCCGTAGATCCGGAGCGTGCCTGCAACAACGCCGATCGCAAGGCCGAACACGGCCGAGGGCAGAATCAGGCCGATACTGACCCACAACCCGCGGAGCATGGCCGGCGCGACTTCCTGAGTGTAGAAGGAGAGGTCCATATCCGCTACGCCGCATCTCGGCCGGCCGTGTGCAGGCGCGCGATTTTAGCACAGAACTCGCGGGTGCGGTCGAGTTTCGCATGGCTGAGAATCGTCGCGGGCGGGCCTTGTTCCAGGATGACGCCGTTCTCCATGAACAGGATCTCGTTCGCCAGTGCTGCAGCGAAGCCGATCTCATGCGTCACCAGCGCCATCGTCATGCCGCCGGCGGCAAGGTCGCGGATCACGGCGTGGACCTCCCCGATCAGCTCCGGGTCCAATGCCGAGGTCGGCTCGTCCAGCAGCATGACCTCCGGATCCATGGCCAGCGCACGGGCGATGGACACGCGCTGCTTTTGACCACCGGAGAGCTCGGCCGGGTATTTGTGCGCATGTTCGCTCAGCCCCACGCGGGCCAGCTCGGCCAGAGCCCGCTCCCTGGCCTCGCGCTTGGCGATTTTCTTGACCCGCACCAAACCGATCTGGACATTATCGATCGCCGTCAGGTGGTCGAACAGGTTGAAGTCCTGAAAAATCATACCGACCTTTTGGCGATAGGCATAAAGTTCGGGCTTGTTCGAGGGGTCGATCTCCTGGTCCCAAAGCCGAATTCGCCCCTTTTCGAAGCTCACCAGAAAATTGATGCAATGCAGCAGCGTACTCTTGCCGCTTCCCGAAGGGCCGATGATCACCTTGATGTCGCCGCGGTACAGATCGAGCGAAATCCCCTTGAGCACCGGCTGTCCGGCGTAGCTCTTGTGGATGTCCAGCAGCCTTAGAATTGGGGTCGGTCGGGTCATTGACTCAGATCCCCTCACCGGGTGTAGCCGGAAATGGCCACCCGTTCCTCCAGGACGTGCAGCGCCCGGGTCCCCAGCCAGGTCAGCAGCAGGTAAATGAAGCCCACCATCAGGTAGAGCCAGAAATGCTGATAGGTGCGGGAGGCTACATGATTGGTTCGGGCCATGAGCTCCGCCACGCCCAGGGCATAGGTCACTGCGGAGTCTTTCATGATGACGGTGTATTCGTTGGACCAGCCCGGGATCGCCAACCGCAGCGCCTGGGGCAGAATGATGAACAGGATCGCCCGCGCGTCGCTCATGCCGATCGCCCGGGCGGCTTTCATCTGGCCCTCGGGCACGGAGAGGATCGCACCGCGCAGGATCTGGGCCTGGTAGGCGGAACTGATGAGACCGAGAACGATAATGGCGACCATGAAGGGCGACAGCTCCATCTCCAGCGCGGCCAGCAGTCCGAAATAGAACAGAAACAACAGGACCAGCAGGGGGATGCCGCGAAAGAACCAGACGTAGACGGCCGCAAGCCGCCGCAGCCAGGCACGGCCGTAGACTTGAACGACTGCCAGAAAAAGGCCAAACGCCAGGCCCATGGCGAGCGCGCCTCCGACCACGGTCAGGGTGACCCCGATGCCCTGCAATACGTAGGGCAGACCCTCAACAATTGCCGCCAATCCGCTGTGCATTCGGAACCCGCTCACTCGAAGAAAAAGCAAGGAAGGCTGAAGCAGACCCTCAGCCTTCCCATCAGTTTTTCAAGTCCTTGTGATATTTGAATAAACGGCTGGCCGAGACTCGGAGCGGCCGTTTATTTCAGCTCCCACTTTTTCACCAGCTCTTGGAACTTGGGCGAGGCCTTGAGCTTCTTCCAGCCCTCGTTGAGTTTGTTCAGGAACTCGGGGTCCTCTTTGCGTACGGCATACCCATAGTTCGTGTCGGGCTGGCCGTAGTTGCCGATGGTTTTGACCTTCAGGCCCTTGTCCTGGGCATTCTTCAGAGCGGTGTTCGAGACGGCGGCGCAGTCCGCCCGGCCGTTGGCCACATCCTCGATTGCCAGGGGAGTCGTGTCATAGGCCTTCAGCTCGAAGCTGTAGCCTTTCTTCAGCAGGTTTTCGGTCATCCATTTCGACTCGGCGCTGCC
>JALOPB010000461.1 GCA_025454115.1 Desulfobacterales bacterium
AGGTTCCGGACTTCATCCGCCACCACGGCGAAACCGGCACCGGCCTCACCGGCACGGGCAGCCTCCACGGCGGCGTTCAGTGCGAGGAGGTTCGTCTGGAACGCGATCTCGTCGATGGTTTTGATGATCTTGGAGGTCTCTTCGCTGGCCTTGGTGATGTCGTCCATGGACCGGCACATCTGGGACATGGAATCTTTGGCCTGGGCCACCACCTTCCGCGCTTCCTTCATCAGGCCATCGGCCAGCCGGGCGTTGTCCGCGTTCCGGTGGGTCATCGAGGCCATTTCCTCCAGGGATGCCGATGTCTCCTCTATGGATGCAGCCTGCTCGGACGCCCCCGCCGCGAGGAGCTGGCTGGTGGACGAAATCTGCGCGGCCGCGGAGGCCACCTGATCGGCCCCCTCGTTCAGACCCGAAACGATCCGGGTGACGGGCCGGGTGATGCTGCGGCGGGTGAAAACCAGGCTCACGACCAGCACGATGGCCAGTGCGGCCAGGGACAGCCCGCCGATCCAGGTCAGGACGCCGCGGATGCTTTTCTGGATGTCCTCTTTGGCCGACTCGACCTGCCGGTTCAGCTGGTCGGCTTCCCCCTTCAGGCGCTGCTCCAACTCCGCCCGCCGGGTATTGACCATGGCGTCGATGTCGTCGATGTAGAGCCCGGTGCCGACGACCCATCCCCATTCCTTGAAGAGCTTCACGAAGGATAGCTTCGGCTGAGGCTTGTCCGCCCCGTATTTGGGCCAGAGATAGTCGACGAACCCTTCCCCCGACTCCTTGCCGACCCGGGCGAATTCCACGAACAGCCGCTTGCCGTTGGGGTCCTTGTTATCCGTCAGATCCTGGCCGTCCATTTCGGGCTTGTAGGGATGCATCACCATGCGGGGGTGCAGGTCGTTGATCCAGAAATAGTCCTTGCTTTCGGGGCCGTACCGCAAGGCTTTAACGAGCGCAAAGGCTTGTTTTTGCTTATCCGCAGGGTTCAAGTTCGCATCGTTTGCAACGGCGTCCAAGATGCTCATGGCGGTCTGGACCTGGGACTTGAGATACTCCATCTTGAGCGCCATCAACTCCTGACGGAAGGCCGCCGTCTGCTTTTCGCCGTCGGCTTTTAGGCGCTGGAGACTCTCCTGCCCCAGGCGCTCGATCTGGGCGATGGTGTCATTGCCCGACTGCTGTGTTTTCCAGGTTGAAACCAGGCCGGACGATACCGCCGTCAGAACCAGGGCGGCGGTGATGAGAATGATGATCTTGGTGTTGAGCTTCATAAGGTTTTCCTCCCGATGGCATCTGCCCCACCCAACCAGCCGGTGAAGCCGTGGATTTAATGTAACCGCCGAAGAAAGCGCGAGGACCTTTAAGCTGTGTGCACAAGTTCAGGTCAGGGGGAACTTTGCTGCCGGGCCGGGTCAACCGTAGAAAGGCACAGACCTCACCGCTTGATGATTTCTTCGGCCATCCGAGGCGAAACTTTAATTCCTGTTAAAATATGGTATATGAATTTTCAGCCTCATGGCTGCGGCTAAAGCATGTCTCAATGGGCAATAAGTGTCTCAATGGGCAATAAGTGCTGCGTGCGGCAGCCATCCATGGCCGGAGTCAAGATCCGAATATGAAGCGCCGGGAGGACACCGTGAAATTGAACCCGCTATCCAACGACCATCTCAAGGAATTGGAGTCGATGGTTTCGCCGGACCGGTTTTCCACGGGCGTGTCGATTCTGGACTTGCATGCCAAAGACCAATCCGCTCATGCGGCCTGCCGGCCGGAAGTGGTGCTCTGGCCGGAGACGGCGTCCGAAGTGGCAGCCATCCTCAGCTATGCCAACCGGAACCGCATCCCGCTGACCGGCTGGGGGTCCGGCTCCAGCCTGGAGGGCAACCCCATTCCCGTGTGCCGGGGGATCGTGCTCGATTTCAGCCGCATGAACCGCATCCTCACCATCCGCGAGGAGGATTTTCAGGCGGACGTGCAGCCCGGCGTCATCTATCAGGACCTCAACGAGAAGCTCCGCCACACCGGCCTCTTCTTTCCGCCCGATCCGGGCGCACGGGCCACCCTCGGCGGCATGATCGCCAACAATGCCAGCGGCACGCGCACGGTGCTCTACGGCTCGACCCGGGACTACGTCATGCGGCTGGTGGTGGCGCTGGCGAACGGCGAGCTGCTCGAAATGGGCACGCGCGCCAGCAAGAGCTCTTCGGGCTACAATCTCATCAATCTGTTTGTCGGCTCCGAAGGCACGCTCGGCATCGTGGTCGAGGCGACTCTGCGCCTGGCGGGGTTTCCGGCCGAATATTCGGCTGCCGTTGCCACGTTTCCCACTGTCCAGGCGGCGGCTCAAACGGTTTATGATCTCAAGCGCTCGGGCCTCAACCCGGCGGCGCTCGAGCTGCTGGGACCGGAATGCATCGAGCTGATGAACCGCGTGGACCAGCTGGGGCTCAATGTAGCGCCGACGCTTTTCATCGAGTTTCACGGCGCAAGCACCAATCAGCTGTCCGAAGTGCTCGACACCGCTCGCGACATTTGCGACGGTCGGGGCTGCACGGATTTCCGGCCGGGGCTGGGCCGGGCCGAGCGGGACCGGATCTTCAAGGCACGGCACGCGCTCGGCGAAACGATCCAGCACAATCACCCGGAACACAAAATTCTGATCATGGACGTGGCCGTCCCCATCACCGCCTACGCCGAGCTTTTAGCTGCCATGCAGGCCGAGGTCGCCCCTCACGGCCTGATTCACTACACGCTGAGCCACGCCGGCAACGGCAACGTGCACCTGAACATCGCCGGCCGCAGGGACGATCCCAAAGAATGGGCATTGGTGCAGGCGGTCTCCGAGCGGTTGGTGATGAAGGCCATCGCACTCGGCGGAACCGCCACCGGCGAGCACGGCGTGGGCCTCGGCAAGCGTAAATACATGCCGGCCCAGCACGGCGCCGCTTTGGAGTGGATGAAACAGATCAAAGCTCTCTTTGACCCGAACGGGATCCTTAACCCCGGAAAGATTTTCCCCGAATAATCCATGGCCGACCGCGAAGCGGCGGACCATGGATTATTTGATTTCGCTTCGCTTTTTTGGAAGCGGTGACATCGCATACGGCCGCAGAGGCCATTGGCAACCACAGCGTTATTTATTTTAAGGAGGAATCATGAAAAAAATGTTGGCATTGGCGCTTTTCATGGTGTTGGCCCTTTCGGGCACCGCGCTCGCCGCGGACACGGTCAAGATCGGCGTCTATCTGCCGCTGACCGGACAGATGGCTTACGGCGGCCAGCTGGAGCTGGAAGGCATTCAGATGGCCAGCAAGGAGGCCCCGACCGTCCTGGGCAAGAAAGTGGAACTGTTCGTGGTGGACAACAAGTCCGACAAGGTCGAGGCGGCCAATGCGGTGAAACGCCTGATCGAGAAGGAGAAGGTGGTCGCCATCATCGGCACCTACGGCTCCTCGCTCGCCATGGCGGGCGGCGAGGTCGCCGAGAA